>SBFZ01000294.1 GCA_006227095.1 Bacteroidota bacterium
ATACTACAAGCACATCGTCAGACTCATTTTCGACGGTTATCATCCCAATAACAACGTCTTCCTCTCCGGAAAGAGTGATTCCCCTCACTCCCGATGCCGTGCGGCCCATCGGTCTGACAGTACCTTCATTGAACCTAACGGCGCGACCAGACCTGACGGCAAGCATTATTTCATGCTTTCCGTTGGTCATCCTGGCTTCCAGCAGCTCATCACCTTCCCTCACGGTTATGGCATTCACACCGTTCGCCCGCGGCCGTGAATAGGCCTCCAGCGAGGTTTTCTTGATAACACCCTTGCGGGTGCAGAGAACAATGTAGTTGTTATTGATATAATCCTCATCATCAAGTGTTTTCACATTGATGAATGCCCTGACGCTGTCATCAGGTTCAATATTTATCAGGTTCTGAATGGCTCTCCCCTTGCTTGTCCGTGCACCTTCAGGCAGATCATACACCTTCTGCCAGTAACATTTTCCGTTGCGGGTGAAGAAGAGCATCGTGTTGTGCATTGTTGCAACATAAAGATGTTCAATGAAATCTTCGTCGCGGGTGGTGCCTCCCTTCGCTCCTGTCCCTCCCCTGTTCTGACGACGGAATTCTGTCAGCGGGGTACGCTTGATATAACCCATGTGAGATATGGTTATTACCATCTCATCATCGGCATAGAAATCCTCCGGGTTGAATTCACCGGCTGCCGGGATTATTTCTGTGCGCCTTTTGTCTCCAAACTTATCCTTTATTTCAATCAGCTCATCCTTAATGATCTGCATCTGCAGGCTCTCATCTGAGAGAACCTGGTTAAGGTATTCGATGAGTTTCTTAACCTCTTCGTACTCAGCATGCAACTTATCCTGCTCCAGTCCGGTCAGCTGCCTCAGTCGCATCTCAACAATAGCCCTGGCCTGAATCTCGCTGAGGCTGAACCGCTCCATCAGCCTCTCACGTGCGATGTCAGGATTCTGTGAGGACCTGATAATGGCAATGACTTCATCGATATTGTCACTGGCAATGATCAGACCCTCAAGTATGTGAGCCCTCTTTTCGGCCTGGTCGAGGTCATATTTTGCCCGGCGAATGATAATGTCATGCCTGTGCTTTACGAAGTTGTCTATTATCTCCTTGAGTGAAAGGGTCTTGGGCCTTCCCCTTACCAGTGCGATATTGTTGACGTTGAATGAGGTCTGCAGCTGTGAATGCTTGTAAAGATGATTCAGGATAATATTTGCCGGCATCTCCTTCTTGAGGATGATGACAACGCGCATCCCGTTACGGTCTGACTCGTCATTGATGTATGAAATCCCTTCAAGCTTCTTCTCATTGATGAGGTCGGCTATTCTCCTGATCATCTCGGCCTTGTTCACCATATAGGGGATCTCGGTCACAACTATGCACTCGCGCCCTGAATGAGTAAGTTCAACCTCTGTCCTGGCCCTCACCACTATCCTGCCCCGTCCGGTTTCATAGGCTTCCCTGATTCCCTGCTCACCATAAATAATACCCCCGGTGGGAAAGTCCGGCCCCTTGATATGGTGCATCAGTTCATCCACGGTAATCTCCGGATTGTCAATGTATGCTATTATGGCATCAACAGATTCGGAAATATTGTGCGGCGGCATATTTGTGGCCATTCCTACTGCGATACCGGATGCACCGTTGACAAGGAGGTTGGGTATCCTTGTAGGAAGCACCGTCGGCTCCTGAAGGGTGTCATCAAAGTTGGGCTGGAAATCGACAGTTTCCTTATCTATGTCTGAAAGAGTCTCCTCTGCAATACGCTTGAGCTTTGCCTCGGTATATCGCATGGCTGCAGGACTGTCACCGTCAATGGAGCCGAAGTTGCCCTGCCCGTCAACGAGCGGATACCGGAGCGACCAGTTCTGTGCCATTCTTACCATGGCATCATATACTGATGAATCGCCGTGCGGATGGTACTTTCCAAGCACCTCCCCCACTATCCTTGCTGATTTTTTATAGGGCCTGTTCGAGAGAACTCCAAGCTCTGACATTCCGAACAAAACCCTCCTGTGAACCGGCTTCAGACCGTCCCTAACATCAGGTAACGCCCTTGACACAATGACCGACATCGAATAATCGATGTAAGCCGACTTCATTTCCTCCTCGATATTTACCTTTATAATTTTTGCCTGGTCTGACATATCAGATTGAAATTTAATTAATTAAGTTATTTTTTCCACTGGCGGAAATTAATCCCCGAAAATAATCAAATTGACTTATTTTTTAACCTTTTATAGTCTCTATTTGTTAACAGTCCGTGTTAAAAATTGGGCACAATTCTTGTCAATACATTTTTACAATAGAATTAACTTTGAAATCTGGCGTTTTATGTATTTATGGCAGTTTTACTGACACAATTGCATAAACCCGTAACGAAAAAATGATGGACGCACATTTCTCACAGAGAGTCAATGATATCCTTGGGTACAGCAAGGAAGAGGCAATCAGGCTTGGCAACAGCCATATCAGCCCTGAACACCTTTTCCTGGGTATTTTGCGGGAGGGCGAAGGAGTTGCTGTAGACATACTTCTGAATAACGGGGTCGATCTCCTCATGCTGAAGGGATCGATTGAAAAGAGCATCAAGGCTGACAAGCCTGTAATCATGGCAGACAATGACATCCTGCCGTTGCTGAAGAGCACGGAGCGTGTTCTCAGGCTTGTGCATATCGAAGCCAAGGCAATGAAGACCAGGGTTATAGATACCGAACACCTGCTCATGGCCATACTTCGCGATGAGAGCAACCTGGTGACAAGGTTCCTGACAGAACTAGACATCGATTATTCACTTGTCAAAAAGGCAGTCGAAGCCGGTAATCCTGCCGCACAGGCAGATTACCCCAGAGATGAGGACGATGAAGGCATGTTTTCGAATCCCGGCTCCGGAAAACAGCAGCAGGGCAGCGGTCAGCAAACACAGAGAAGTTCCTCCGAGACCCCGGTGCTTGACAACTTCGGCATTGACCTCACAAAGGCAGCAGAGGAAGGCAGGCTTGACCCGGTTGTAGGCCGTGAACGGGAGATAGAAAGGCTTGCCCAGATCCTCTCAAGGAGGAAAAAGAATAATCCGGTGCTTATCGGAGAACCCGGAGTCGGGAAATCTGCTATTGCAGAGGGCCTGGCTCTCAGGATCACCAAGAGGAATGTCTCCAGGGTACTCTTCAATAAGCGGGTGGTAGCCCTCGATCTTGCATCGATAGTGGCAGGAACCAAATACCGCGGGCAGTTTGAGGAGAGGATGAAAGCCATTCTCAATGAGCTGGCAAAGAATGACAACATCATACTTTTCATTGACGAGATTCATACAATTGTGGGTGCAGGCGGCGCAAGCGGATCACTCGATGCTGCCAACATGCTTAAACCCGCACTGGCAAGGGGAGAAATACAGTGCATCGGTGCAACAACACTGGATGAATACCGCCAGCATATAGAGAAGGATGGTGCCCTTGAACGCCGCTTCCAGAAGGTGCTTGTTGACCCCACCACCATCGAGGAGACGATTGATATCCTCAACAATATCAAGGAACGGTACGAGGAGCATCATAATGTGTCATATACTTCTGAGGCCATCGAAGCCTGCGTGAGACTGACAAACAGGTATATAAGCGACAGGAACCTTCCTGACAAGGCCATTGACGCTCTCGATGAATCCGGCTCCAGGGTTCATATTTCAAATATCGTGGTACCTGAAAAGATACTGGCACTCGAAAAACAGCTTGAGGACACCAAAAAGGAAAAAAGCAACGCCGTTAAAAATCAGAATTATGAGCGCGCTGCAAGCTTCAGGGACAAGGAACGTGACATCCTTGACCTGATTGAGGCGGAAAAGAAGAGGTGGGAGAAGGAACTGGCACAGAACCGCGAAGTGGTTGATGAGGAGAAGGTTGCCGAGGTTGTGGCCATGATGACGGGTGTTCCCGTCCAGAGAATAGCCCAGACCGAAGGCACACGCCTGCTTCAGATGGCTGAGGAGCTTAAGATCAGCATAGTTGGCCAGGATGAAGCCATCGCCAAGATTGTCAAGTCGATACAGCGAAACAGGGCCGGACTAAAGGATCCGAACAAACCGATAGGTACGTTCATCTTCCTCGGTCCTACCGGCGTAGGCAAAACACAGCTTGCTAAGGTGCTGGCCAAATTCCTCTTTGATTCAACCGATAATCTTATCAGGGTTGACATGAGTGAGTACATGGAGAAATTCTCAGTGTCACGTCTTGTTGGAGCACCTCCCGGATACGTTGGTTATGAGGAGGGTGGACAACTGACAGAAAAGGTGAGGCGGAAACCCTACTCCGTGGTACTGCTTGACGAGATTGAAAAGGCGCATCCTGACGTATTCCACATCCTGCTGCAGGTACTTGATGAAGGACAGCTCACCGACAGTCTTGGACGGAGGGTTGATTTCCGGAACACCATTGTCATTATGACCTCCAACATAGGCACCAGGCAGCTCACTGAGTTTGGCACGGGTGTCGGTTTTGAGACTGCCGCAAAGCGAATCACACGCAATGAACAGAACAAGAGCATACTTCAGAAGGCATTGCAGAAAACCTTTGCACCTGAATTCCTGAACAGGATTGATGACGTGATAATGTTCAACCAGCTCTCCAGGGAGGATATTGACAAGATAATTGATATAGAACTGAAAGGACTGTTTGACAGGATAGCAGCACTGGGTTACAGGATTAAACTGAGTACCCAGGCACGGGACTTCATTGCTGACCGTGGATTTGATGTTCAGTATGGTGCAAGGCCGCTGAAGAGGGCTATCCAGAAATACCTTGAGGACCCGCTGGCCGAAGTGATTATCAAGAGCTCCGTGGCAGACGGTTCTGTTATCAGCGTCGGGTACTCAAAGGGCAAGGAAGAACTTACCTTCAGGGCCGGAGGGAAGAAAGGAACGGAGGAACTTCCTGAAGACAATCAGATGGAAGGATAAGTATTGCCTACTGTCTACTGCCTTATCTCAGCATAAAGATCGAATTCCGTTGACCCGGTGATCTTCACATCAATGAAGGTACCGGGTTCAATGTTTTTACCCCCGGTGACAAGAATTTCCTGGTCCACTTCGGGTGAGTCATGCTGACTGCGCCCCACATGAAAGAGTCCCTCTTTCCTGTCTATAATAACCCTGACAATATTGCCGGCCATCGATGCATTTCTTTCAGATGAGATCTCCTGCTGCAGTTCCATGATCCTTGCCACCCTCCTCTCCTTTGTCTTTTCGGGGATATCGTCACTGTATCTGAGAGCTGCATGGGTATTCTCCTCATGCGAGTACCTGAATGCACCTAGCCGGTCAAACCGGTATTCCCTTATGTAATCAGTCAGCTCGTTAAATTCCTTTTCAGTTTCTCCCGGGTGGCCCGCAATAACGGTGGTTCGTACTGCAGCGTCAGGAACCATGCGGCGGATGTCAGCAAGCAGGCGACGCGTTCCGGCACTGTCATGCTCACGTCGCATCATCTTCAGCACCTTGTCTGAAATATGCTGTATAGGAATATCTATATACCTGCAGATCTTATTATTATCCTGCATCATCTCAAGTATCTCCATAGGGAAATCCGAAGGGTACAGGTAATGCAGCCTGATCCATTCCAGGTTGCTGATGGCTGACAGACGCATTACCAGCTCCGGGAGCATTTGCCTGCCATAGAGGTCAGTACCATACAGGGTAAGATCCTGGGCTATGAGAATAAGCTCCCTTACACCACCATCAGCAAGCTTCCGGGCTTCGTCAACCAGCTCCTCAACCGGGGTTGATATATATCTTCCCCGGATGTCAGGAATGGCGCAGAAGGCACATGTACGGTCACAACCCTCCGAAACCTTCAGGTAAGCATAATGCGATGGTCCGGTTATAACCCTTTCACCATTCAGTTCCCTGCGGTATGCCAGTCCAAGGTGTGATATTATCTCCTGGGGCCTGTTTACCCCAAACCAGCCGTCAACCTCCGGAAGGGAGTCGCTCAGCTCCTTCCGGTACCTTTCGACCAGACAGCCCATCACGAACAGCTTGCCCCTTCCCTCCTTCCTGATTGCTTCGGCATGCCTGATGATAGTGTCAACACTCTCCTCCTTTGCATCATGGATAAAGCCGCAGGTATTGATTACAACAATATCAGCCGGATCAGCAGATTCTGAGGTGACGCTGTATCCGCCAGCTTCAAGCTGGCGCATGAGTTTCTGGGAGTCAACGGTGTTTTTTGAACACCCGAGGGTGACGATGTTCACCCTGTTACGTTTCATCACGACTGGTCACTGAAGAGTGAGTCAACGAAGGCATAGCGGTTGAAGATCCTCAGATCATCCATTTTTTCACCTACGCCGATATATTTGACCGGGATCCTGAACTGATCCGAAATACCAATGACAACCCCACCCTTGGCAGTGCCGTCAAGTTTGGTAATTGCCAGTGCATTAACCTCTGTTGCAGCAGTAAACTGCTTTGCCTGTTCGAAGGCATTCTGCCCGGTTGATCCGTCGAGTACAAGAAGTACCTCATGGGGAGCGGAAGGGATTACCTTTTCCATTACACGCCGGATCTTTGAGAGCTCGTTCATCAGCCCTATCTTGTTATGGAGACGTCCGGCAGTGTCTATGATAACAATATCCGTTCCGGCAGCCACGGCTGACTTAACCGTATCATAGGCCACCGAGGCGGGGTCTGCTCCCATCTGCTGGCTGACCATCGGTACCCCGGCCCGCTCTGACCATATCTTAAGCTGTTCTATTGCGGCAGCACGGAAGGTGTCGGCCGCACCCAGCAGAACACTGCGCCCGGCCATACGGAAGTTGTACGCCAGTTTTGCTATGGTGGTTGTCTTTCCCACCCCGTTCACGCCAACCACAAGGATAACATATGGACTGGCAGGAAGCGGAGCATCAAACCCGGAGGAGACATCATGTGTGCTTTTGTTCTCCTCAAGCAGTCCGGCTATTTCTTCGCGCAGGATGGCATTTAGTT
>SBFZ01000239.1 GCA_006227095.1 Bacteroidota bacterium
AGAGTCCGCTGACAATTATCAGCCTCCTCCCCTGCCTGGCCATATGAATCAGACCGTTGAATCCGTCCTCAAATGCATATTTGAAGGCCTCTTCGCCGTCTGACCAGGCATCACCCGCCAGTTGTGACCCCATATCCGCAGCCACAGCCGGATCATCAGTACTGAAAAGATAAATGTCAAACCGATCACCTTCAACCTCATATGATGCCCTGAATGCTCCACGGAGAAACTCATGGCCCAGAACGCTCTCAAGGAGATAGGTCTCCTGGTTCTTCAGCAAACCTTCCTGCGGAAAGAGCCGCAGCAGAGACGGGAACTCGTTTTTGCCACCGATTCCGGCATCTATCAGGCGTGCAAGCTCAACCATGCTCTCATTTACCTTCGCGGACCGTGAATGGCTCATGATCTTTATATAATAACGGTCCTTGTAAAAGTGTACTGCTCCCTCCTCATTATACCCCTGTACACCAACCGGAATGAATGCATATCCCGGAGATCGCTCCATCGAATACATTCCGAAGGCCTGGGCATTGTCACCGAAACTGTAGATCTCAGCCTTTATGCTGTTCCTTCCCCTGACATACTCCCTTATCCTGAGCTCAGAAAAACCAAGCATAAGGTATGCATCAGCAGCCCCGTTAATATAATTCCACAGGTCGTCAGGGGTGTAAACCGGATAATCATCGCTTATCCTGTAGCCTTTCAGCTCAGGGAAAAGCTGCTGGCCCTTCAGCCCGGCAACTGACAGAGACACAAATGCTGTTATAAACAGAAGTTTCCTCACCATTAATGTAAATTTTTATGCAATAAGGTCATATGGAACATTCACCAGCCTGGAAATGTCAGATATTTTCTCCCGAAGGTCAAATCCCCTTACACAGGTGGCAGAACAGCCGGAGCAGCCGGAACATGGATCAGCCCCGGCAGCCGTCTGGCTCAGCAGCTCAGATGCCATGCCTGCATTCCGGTAGCCGTAGGCATACATATAGGCCCTCATAAGTTCAGGAATCGGGAGGTTATTCGGGCACCCGGGAACACATTTGCTGCAGGCGTTGCAATACAATCCGGGAAGGCCCGCTTCAGCAACAAGTTCGGATTTATCCTGGTCAGTAAGTACAATATCTCTCATTACCTTCAGGTCTGTCTCAAGCTGGTCAAATGCTGTTATACCCGGGATAGTGGTATGCACACCTGGGTTTGAGATAACCCAGCGCAGAGCTGCCTGTGCATTGACAGGTTTTGTTCTCTCCCTGTCAAGCCATCCGCCTGCCATGGTCTTCATGGCCACAATACCCATGCCTGCAGCAGCTGCCTTCTCGATGGCACTGTTCATTTCATCAAGGTAGGTCTGGCGGTAGTTGTATGAGGTAAGTACAACATCCCAGATGCCGTCCTCCACCATAGTATTTATTACCAGTGGCTCATTCTTGTGAGTTGAGATACCGATGAACCTGACCTTTCCCTGCTTTTTGAGATCGAGCATGGTCTTTACTATCTCCCTGTGCCTGACCATCTCAACACTCTCGGCAGAATGCATGTAAAGAATATCAACATATTCAATCCTGAGCCTCTTAAGGCTCAGGTCAAATTTCTGGAGAAAGTCTTCTGATGTTGTCTCTCTTGAGGGCAGGCCCGTACGTGAGTCAACTCCTGCAGGTTTTACCTTGGTGGCTACAAAGAATGATTCACGTGGCACCGTGCTGAAGAAGCCGCCAAGCATCTCCTCATTGCGTCCGTTCATATATCCGTGTGCCGTATCAAACATCTTCATGCCACCGTCCCAGGCAGCCCTGACAAGTGAACTGTTGTCTGACCTCATTACACCAAAGCTGACAACAGGCACCCTGAGTCCGGTCCTGCCAAGTGTCCTGTATACAATCTCACCTTCATCAGGCCTTACGCTGCCGGCAAATGCACTGTTTCCAATCATTGTAATACCTGCGGCACCGGCGATGCCTGATCTGAAAAATGTTCTGCGCTTCATATTATGGAGTTTGATATTTATTGTTTTTCCGTTCCGGTTTATGCACTGTAAAATGTTGATAAATTCCCGGTGATCATCTCCTCCGGGAAAGGTATCATGGCCAATATACAAATATTTTATCGTATTTTCGTATAGCTGTCGCGCAGCATTAAATCAGGCAACCATGGGGCGATATATCCACAACCTGATCTCAGGCGGCGAGGGTGTAAACCTTGACTTTAAATACTGCATTTCTGACCCCGGTAAGATTGCCCGAACCCTCTCTGCATTTTCAAATACCGCCGGAGGCAAACTGCTGATAGGAGTCAGGGATAACGGCTCCCTCGCCGGCGTCAGATCTGACGAAGAATACTATATGATCGATGCAGCTGCCAGGCTTCACTGTGAACCTGAGGTATCAATCATCACCAGGACACATACCATCAACGGAAAGACAATCATGGAGGTGCAGGTACCCAGGAGCACCTCCATACCTGTCAGGGCAAGGGACGAACATGGGAGGTGGAAAGCCTACTTCAGGCAGAAGGATCAGAACTTCATGGCTGACAGGGTTATATTGCAGGTCTGGAGGCGTAGCGGAAAGGCCCGCGGGTTGTTGCTGAGGTTCGAGGAGACAGAAAATATGCTGTTAAACCACCTTCGCGGAGGCGAAAAAATTACAGTGCAGGAGTTTCGCAACCTTGCAGGTATAAATTCACGGCAGGCAGAAAAAATACTGAGTGACTTTGTCCTGTGCGGCCTGATAATTTATGAGGCAAGCGAGAAGGGAATATTTTACCGGCTGAGTGATAAGTTTGAGGCAGGCAAATGAAGGATATTTATTCAATTCTCAGACCCACGATCAGAATATCGTCTGTCTGGGGTGCCTGCCCCATCCAGCTGTCAAGCCGTTCTTCCAGAATCTCCTTTTGCTTTTCCATGTGAAAATTCTGAATGTCAAGTATCAGTCTCCTGAGATTCTTCTTTAGAAATTTCTTGCCGGTCGACCCGTTGAACTGATCAGAATATCCGTCAGTAAACAGGTAATATGATGATTCCCTCTCAAGTTTCCAGGTATGCTGGGTAAAAACATGGTCCCCGTCAAGGTGCATGCCCAGAGGTACACGGTCTCCGTAAACAGTCTCAAGAAGGTATTTGCCGCTTGCCATTGTTCCTTCATTGGGTCTGAATTCACCGTTATCCCACTTTGTCTTTTCCCTGTCATTCATCATTCTTACCCTGAAACATTGTGTTGCAGCTCCGGAGAATTCAACTTTCCCTGAAGCCCTGTCAATCACCAGAAGGGAAAGATCAATACCCTCAAGGTGCATATCAGTGTGTGGTACCGATGTGAATGTTTCAGCGAGCCTGTTGCGGAACTCACTGAGCATTTCTGATGTCTTCATTTTTACAGGCCGGCTCTCTATCTCATCGAGAAAACCCATTGCCATGATTGTCCTTAATGCTGAAGGTACTCCATGCCCGGTACAATCACCTGCAACTATGACGGTTCTGTCATCGCTGTGCCTGAACCAGAAGAAATCACCGCTGACTGCTCCCCTGGGCCTGTTGAGGATGAAACTGTTTTTGACTGCTTCAGCAAGTCCTCTTGCTGACGGAAGAAGAGCCCGTTGTACCATCCCTGCATACTTTTCCATCCCGGAGATCTCGTCCCTCCCCCTGCTGGCTGCCTCATTCCTCTGCTTCAGAAGACTCTCAAGCTTCCTTCTTCTTCTCCTGAACCTCCTGACCATATTTAATACCAGAACAAGCAAAAGCCCTCCTGCCACAATGCCATATACAATCAGCGCTGCGACTGAGAAATACCAGGGTCTGGCAATCGAGAAGGGGAAAGCTATCTCTTCACCTTCCAGCCCGGTAATGGTCTTTGCCCTCAGCAGAAATCGATAATCACCTGAAGGGAGGTTGGTGTAGTCCCTGTAATTTCGGCTTTCCCAGCCTGACCATTCATCATCAAAACCCACCAGCCTGTACCTGTATTCTGTCTTTGTCTCTTCCACATAGGAGGTAGTAGTCCATCCGAATGAGATACTGTTATCACTATGCTTCAGTCTGGCTGCCGGCTTCCCCGGCTCTGACAGTGCTGATATGCCGGCACCGGCAGGTGCCATATGGCAGAAGGCACCATCCAGTATGACATGGTCCTTTCCGGAAATGATACTGGTGAAGACTGTTCTGAAAGCGCCATACCTGAACGCGAGCCTTGACTTGTCAATGACGAAGAGGCTCTGACCCTTGGCGAGCCATATGGCACCATCAGCGAAGGCCATCCCCCTGGTGGCAATATCAGGAAGGAAGTCAAATTGCCGCCTGAAAACCACATGACCCTGACTGGTGAGGGTCACCAGGGCGTCAAAGTTACGTGTGTCGAAGCCTGAAAGGAAGATTTCCCCTTCGGGAGTCATTGACATCCGGTTTATACTGACTTCATCAAAACTGCTTCCCGCAAGATCATGGTCTTTCACGAAGGAATCACTGCTGCGGCTGTATCTGTATATCCCACGTCCCGTACAGAGATATAAGATGTCATTGAAAAATTCCAGGCCGTTTAACGTATCACAAAGCACACCCTTTTGCCGGCCATAGATAAAAAAAGCTGTGTCATTGGATTCACAGGACATCCTGACAACAGACGAAGGGTTCTCAGTCATTATCCACCATTCACCCGGTGAAGAATACTGAATATCCCTTATCCGTGCGGACTCATCAAGTCTGACGGCATGAAGCAAGGTCCACTCATAGCCATCATAACCCAGCTTTCTGATAATTCCGTCAGTTGAGCCTGCGAGAATAACGTCAATTTCTTCATTTGAATGGCATACCGTTGAAATGCCGATACCGGGGAGAAAAAGCTCAAGATCATCGTTTTCATCAAGCTGAAGCAAACCGTCTCCGGTTGCGGCTATCATCATTTTGCCATCAGACAGCTCAGCAGTAATTAATTCATTTACAGGTGAATCGAACTCTCCTGCCCGCATGAATCGCCTTGTTCCCGATCGGTCAGTATAATCAACAAGCAATCCGTTGTCTGTCCCCGCATACACCGATCCATCGAATCCCAGGATGGTACCGGAAACGGATGATAAACCTGATGCACGGTTGAATTCTGAAGCAGGCAGGGATACATATCCCCTGTTTATGAAGCCCCCGGTGCAGAACCACAATTGTGAATTGGATCTGTAATCACAGTACATGGCGGTGACTGACGATTCCCGTAATTCGGAAGTCCTCCCGGAGATGACCTGGTGGAGCCTTCCGTCACGACTGAAGATATAAATCCCGCCCTGTCGTGAAAAACCGGCAGCGATCATATTCCCGGGAATAATGGCAAGGTCAGAAAGTGATCCGCTCCTCATTATTTCTTCAGCTGCCCTGTCTGAGAAGTGTTCATTTAAATTCCCGGTACGGATATTAAACAGCATAAGGTCCCTTCCCCGGGCACCGACAAGCAAATTATCCCTGTCATACGGCAGAAGCCTGACAATTCCGGCCAGGGCCATCTTTTCTCCTCCCGTAATCCGGGTGATGGTATCGTTTCCGTATGCAAACAGTCCTTCCCTTCCGTCAGCAAGAATTATCATCCTGTCAAAAGCGACCATTGCTGACACGTTGCCCAGTCCATAGTCAGCCTCCAGGTTGGTTACCGTGACTGAATCATTTTCCTGTCCGCACCGGTAAAGCTTCCTCCCGTCAGTAAACCAGACATGATTGCTGTCAGCGGCAGCCGAAATGATGGTTCCGGTTGTAACCGCCTTATCCTGTTCAGCTATCATCCCGGCCAGGGATCTGTATCTCAGTCTTCCTCTTTCATCAGGCCGCAGGATACCAAAGTCATTTCTGCCACCTGCAAACACCACTCCCCTTTTGTCGGTAATAAGCACTTTAACTGAGCTTATACCAGGGGTTCCGGTCAGCAACCATTTGCTGCCGTCATAGGTTACAATGCCACCACCTTCATTGCCGAAGTACATCACACCGCAACTGTCCATCGTGATGCAAAGGTTCCCTGGCTCGCCCGGTGTCTGGGCCGCATCAAACCAGCTGATCAAAGGCGTACCATACCTGTTTACCTGTGAAGTTGCTGTTAATGTGTAAAATAAAAGGAATATCAATACCTGAAGACCCGTCTTCATTACCTGAACAATTGCCCCATTTTAAGGTTAAATATACGAATTCAATTTATATAACGGCAGAAACAACTTCCGGCATATAAATTGAGGTAATTTTTGATTATATTGGCTTCGCATATTCAGGTTATGAGGGTAAATCAGAGGGCAACCGCACTGCTGGCGGCAGCATTGATGCTGCTGAACCTGTCTGACGCAGACTCGCAACCTTATTCCGGCAGAACAGGAGATGCTGTTGCTGGTGTACCTCCCGGAAACCGCCCTTCAACAATTGTCTATAAAACTGAAGATCAGCGCCTTCTCAAGGTCAGTGATCCCACCGGAGAATATCTCAGGCTTCTTCTGCCCGGTCACCATCACACCCAGGAGCCGGGGCAACCTGAACTTCCGGTCTGGAGCAGGCTGATTGAAGTACCTGACGGAATGGAGCCGGTTGTCACTGTCAGTAATGTCATAACAAGAAAAATAAGGTTATCTGAGGAAAGCCCTTCAGGTGCTGAAATCTATCCGGCACAACCGGCCAGGACCAAAAACCAGCTGCCACAGGATAAGGTCATCATTAAGGACCGAAAAATCTATGAGACAAGGGGAATCGTTATGCATGATACTGTGAAGGTGACTCACGAGGGTATCTTCAGAGGCCGCAGGCTGGCAAACGTAGCGGTTTACCCTGCATTCTACGATCCTGCAGGAAAATATGTCGACCTTATTACATCCATGAAGCTGAACATCAGCTTTGAACCTTCAGGGGCAAAGGGAGAGGATGAGACCGGTGACTCCTTCAACAAGGGAGGATTCAGTTCAGATTCCTATATAACCGG
>SBFZ01000102.1 GCA_006227095.1 Bacteroidota bacterium
CCGGGAGAGAACTCAATTCCATGCATCGGAACCAGCGGGCTCAGGCCGGTCTGGTTAAATGCAGAGAAGGGGAACATTGAAAAGGGGACCGCGGTATAGAGAATCGAGAAAAAGGTATGTGCCAGTGAATCAAAAGGTCTCTCCACATTCCTGAAGAGTTCAATTACCATCACTATGGATATAACAGGAATCATAGCAAGGAACCATGTCCTGGAGAGCCATCCCAGCGCCACGGTGGTGGAGATGACATAGAGCAGGAAACCACTGATGATGCCCGTGACCAGCTGGGGTCTCACTCCCGTTCCCCTGACCATGATATAGTACTCGCGCTGGGTACCTGCTATCATCACGGCTCCCACGATGAAGAATGAGACAGGATGGAACCAGAGTCCGCCGAGTACGAATATCACTATGAAGGCACCGGTAACGGTACGCCTGATCAGATTGGTCACCTTACAGATCCTTAATTATTTCCTTGGCGATGAGCACATTGTCACGATGAACAAAGATCTCTATCTCCCCTATCCTGTAGATTCTGTCACGCTTGTCAACAGCCACTGCATCAACGCCATTGTTAATCAGCCGTTCAACTGCCACCTGGCTTCTTACATCATCGGTGAAGCCGGCTATGACCACCCACTCATTTTCCATCGGTTGTGCCTGGTGCTTCAGTGGCCGGGCTGGCCGGGACTGCCTGCGGAGCCTGAACGCCGTCTTCAACAGGTTTCTCTCCCCTGCGCTTGCCGAAGATCCTTTCAAGGTCCTCACTGAAGATTACCTCCTTTTCAAGAAGCTGTTCCGCCAGCTGTGTAAGCCCTTCAATATTTGCCGATATCACCTCCCTGGCCTTTACATATGACTCTTCCACAATCTTCTTTGCCTCGGCGTCAATCAGTTCGGCTGTCTTCTCGCTGTATGGCTTGGTGAATCCGTAATCTGACTGTCCTGACGAATCATAGAAGCTGATGTTGCCAACCTGGCCTGACATGCCGAAATAAGCCACCATGGCATAAGCCTGCTTGGTCACCTTCTCCAGGTCACTCAGTGCCCCGGTTGATATCTTTCCGATGACCAGTTCTTCCGCAGCCCTTCCTCCGAGGGCATAGGCCATCTCATCAAGGATATGCTCCCGTGTTGAAATTGATCTCTCCTCCGGCAGGTACCATGCTGCTCCCAATGCCTTGCCCCTCGGAATGATGGTGACCTTGAGAAGCGGGCTTGCATGCTCCAGGAGCCAGCTTACCGTGGCATGACCTGCTTCATGATATGCTATTGTCCTCTTCTCCTCCTGTGAGATGATCTTGTTCTTTTTCTCAAGACCACCTATGATACGGTCAATGGCATCAAGGAAGTCCTGCTTCTCCACAATTGTCTTGTTGCGGCGGGCAGCTATAAGAGCCGCCTCATTGCACACATTGGCTATGTCAGCACCGGAGAAACCAGGTGTCTGCTTTGCCAGGAACGCGATGTCAAATCCCTCTGCAAGCTTGATCGGACGGAGGTGTACCTTGAAGATCGCCTCACGCTCCTTCAGGTCAGGGAGCTCAACATGTATCTGACGGTCAAAACGTCCTGCCCTGAGCAATGCCTTGTCAAGTATGTCTGCCCTGTTGGTGGCCGCAAGAATAATAACCCCGCTGTTGGTTCCGAAACCATCCATCTCGGTAAGCAGCTGGTTGAGGGTGTTCTCACGCTCATCATTGGCACCGAAGTTCGGGTTGCGGCCGCGGGCACGCCCCACGGCATCAATCTCATCAATAAAGACTATACAGGGGGCCTTCTCCTTGGCCTGCTTGAAGAGATCCCTCACGCGCGAGGCACCCACCCCCACAAACATCTCAACGAAGTCTGACCCGGAGATGAAAAAGAATGGCACATTGGCCTCACCGGCAACAGCCTTGGCAAGAAGCGTCTTGCCCGTTCCGGGAGGGCCAACCAGCAGTGCTCCCTTTGGTATCTTTCCCCCGAGGGAAGTATACTTCTTCGGGTTCTTCAGGAAATCAACTATCTCCATCACCTCAGTCTTGGCCTCCTCAAGACCTGCAACATCGGTGAAGTTGATCTTGATGTGAGTGTCCTTGTCAAAAATCTGGGCTTTCGATTTGCCTACGCTGAAAATGTTACCGGCCCCTCCGCCTGCTCCGGCAGACATCCGCCGCATGAAGTAGATCCATAGTGCGGCAATGATCAGGAACGGGAGAATGACACCCAGGAAGGTGGAGAGGTAATCTTTCCGCTTCTGGTATTCAAGATAGATACGCTCATCAGCCGTGTATCCGGCCTTATCCTGTGCCTCCTCAAAGAACTTCTGGAAAAGCTCCACCGTACCGAAGGTGTGATAGTACTGAGGCTTGGGCGGCTGCAGCCCGAAACCACGATGCTCGGCAAAATCCGGATAACGGCCACTCTTCAGCGAGTCAGCCTTTATGTAAATCTCTGCCTGTTCCTCATTTACAACAATAACCTTTTCGATGTCATGATTCATGACCATCTCCTCTATCTCCCTCTGTCCGGCCTTCTGGGTATATTTGCCCGCGGTCAGGACCTGGAAGACGATGAATGTCAGCAAAAGAATTGCAAACAGCCAGCTCGAGTTGAACCACGACTTGCCGTTATTCTTATCATTCTTGTTTGACTTCGGAGTCTCCTTGCTCTCTGCCATAATATCAGTTATCCTTTCTTCTCTGTGTTGTCCTCGAGGTACGTTATGTGCCCGTCAGCCCATAACGACTCAAGATCATAAAATTCTCTGTAAGGCTTCTGAAAAATATGCACCAGTATATCACCGTAATCAAGCAGGACCCAGATGCAGTTCTCCCTTCCCTCAATATGGAAGGGCTTTACGCCTGTCTCCTTTCTTACGGCATCTTCAACTGACCATGCAAGAGAATCAACCTGTTTGGTGGAAGAGGCATGACTGATAACAAACCAGTCACACATCCTGCTTTCAATATTTCTCAGATCAATCAGAGCCACCTTTTCACCCTTCTTCTCAAACAGACCCCTGACAATGCTTTCAGTTACCCCGGTGGCCTCCTTTTTGCCTTTTCTCATCAATAATCTTTTCAGTAATAAACAGTTCTGCTATCAGCCGCAAAATTACGAACATTTATCCGTATTTTAGCCCGGCTTAAACTCTTTTTACAATTTGGATGCCAATTTGTTCAGGTGATGCAAAGCAGCAAAATCCGGGCATTATGGCACATCTTTAAGAGGTGATTATCATGATTGTAGGTTCAAATGTCATGCACAGTGAAAAAGTGTCATCAACAAACACGGTGGCAGCCGCAATGCTCAGGGAGTCACCTCCCGCCGAGGGGACGGCAATAACAGCCTCATACCAGGAGACCGGCAGGGGCCAGCCTGGCAACAGATGGGAAAGCGAGCCCGGCAAAAACCTGCTGATGAGCGTGATACTCTACCCGGTAATGGTCAGGCCTGCTGAACAGTTCATAATTTCAGTGATGGTTTCCCTTGCTGTACATGACCTGGTTTCCCGATATACTTCCATGGCAAGGATAAAATGGCCGAACGACATTTACGTTGGAGATGACAAAATTGCAGGTATCCTTATAGAGAACAGCATAACAGGCGAGACCCTGGGCAGTTCCATTGCAGGCATAGGACTGAACATCAACCAGTCAGTATTCCTCAGCGGAGCCCCAAACCCCGTATCGCTCTGCCAGGTGACGGGCTGTGAACATGATCTGTCAACCATCACCAGGGATCTCCTCGCGGCTCTTGACAGAAGATATGACATGATTATCCGCGGAAAGAGAATCGAACTTGAAGAGGAGTACTTCAGGGCTCTTTACAGGGCCCGTGAATGGCACCGTTACTCAGATAATGAAGGTGAGTTTGAAGGGATGATTGAAAGTGTCAGGCCTGACGGCATGCTGGAAGTAAGGAAGAGGGAAGGAGTTACCCGATTGTACGCTTTCAGGGAGCTTGATTACATCCTCTGACCCTGTCATATCCTTCATATGACTCAATCATATCCATGAGTGTCCCAAGGTATCTGCCTGCCGAGTCACCGATAAGCATCCGGAGAATGGGGTTCATGTTCAGACCGGTGTCAATCCTGATGGCAGACCTCATGTTGCTGATGAACTCTATGGTGACCCTGATCTTTACCCTGCCGGTAAGGAATGACTCGGCATCATAGGTGATTTCTGAATGAGGCATCGCCTCTGACAGCGAGACCGTTATCCGGCCGGTGCTGTCAGTTTTGAAACTGCACCGGTCTTCTGTCGCTTCCCAGTCAGCCACCTCCCCGTCAGGAATGACAGACCTGAAGTTGCGCATGTCAGTCAGAAATGCGTAGAGATCACTGTCTCCGCAAGGCACCTCACCCCTTCTGCTTGTAAATGTTGTCATGGGGCTCATTTATCCTGTCCTTCCTTGCTATTCATCGTCTTGCGTCTGCTATTGTCAGTCTCTGCCTGTGCCCCATCCTGCAGGGTCAGTGCGCCATTCTTTCAGTGTCTCGACATCGCCCTGCGAAATATACCCCGTTGCTGCCGCCATATCCACGAGCACACTGTAATTGCTTAGCGTATCAAGCCGGCATCCGGCCGCTTCAAAGGCATCCGTTGCCTTTGCAAAGCCATAGCTAAAGATGGCTATCATACCCAGCACCTCGCAACCTGCCTCCCGCAATGCCCTGACGGCGCCCAGGCTGCTGCCCCCGGTGGATATAAGGTCTTCAATCACAACCACCTTCTGTCCCTTTTCAAAATATCCCTCGATCTGGTTTCCCAGTCCGTGATCCTTGGCACCTGACCTCACATAGATGAAGGGTAACCCCAGGGCGTCAGCCACAAGTGCACCATGTGCAATGGCACCCGTTGCCACCCCGGCTACCAGTTCCGCACCCGGGTAAAGCTCACGTACCCTGGCAGCGAAGGAGTCACGCAAAAAACCTCTTACCTCCGGAAAGGAGAGGGTCATACGGTTGTCACAGTAAATGGGCGACTTCCATCCCGAAGCCCAGGTAAAAGGTTTTGCCGGTTGTAATTTAATTGCGTTAATTTGCAGAAGGTATTCTGCAGTTTTCCTGGCTGTATCGTTCATATGGTGAAGTATAAGGTATATTTTGACAACAGGGTGATCACTCTCTCCCCCGAGCCTGACCGGGTGCAAAAATACACCCTTTATCACAAATATAACCAGCCGGAGGAACTATTCGGCCAAATATCTGAGTTTGCCCTCAATAATGAAATCCCGTCCCTGAATATTTATTCATCCAATATCAACAATCTCTGGAAGGTCTTTTCCTCATGGTTTGTAGTCACTGAGGCTGCCGGCGGACTCGTGGGGCACCCATCGGGACGCTACCTGTTTATCATGCGCTACGGAAGGTGGGATCTCCCGAAAGGGCATATGGAGGAAGGGGAAACACCGGAAGAATGTGCTGTCAGGGAAGTAACTGAGGAGTGCAATATTCATGGTCATGTGATTGAAGGGGCACTGCCGCCAAGCTATCACACCTACCTCTTTGACAACAAGCCCTACATGAAAAAGACATGGTGGTTCAGGATGGGTTACAGGGGTGAGATGATAGTCGACCCCCAGGCCTCCGAGGGTATCACTCATGCCGAATGGCTTGCTCCCGATGAGATAGCACGTATCAAGTCAAATACTTTCCAGAGCCTGCTTGACCTGCTGAACTACACACTGAAGGTGAAGTAATTACTTTCCCAGATAATCTGAAATGCTGATTACGGCAGGAACGAACATGGAGGCGTCGCCACCGTTCTTGATGATGTCACGGACTATAGTTGAGTTTATTGGAGTATGTTCGGTACTGGTAAGCAGGAACACCGTATCTATCTCCGGGGCCATCTTCCAGTTCATGTGACCCATGGCCCTCTCATACTCAAAGTCAGCCGCCGTGCGAAGCCCCCTGAGGATATACCTGGCTCCGTGACTGCGGCAGAACTCCACCGTCAGGCCGCTGTAGCGGGTCACCACCACCCTGCTATCCCCCTCAAAGACTTTGGCTATCATATTCATCCGCGCCTCAATGGTGAAAAGATTCTTCTTTTCGGCATTCTCACCCACGGCAATTATTACCCTGTCAAACAACGGCAGAGCTCTTTTTACAATCGATTCGTGACCCACTGTAAAGGGATCAAACGAGCCCGGGAAAACAGCAATCTTATCCATGGTCAGGTTCTTCTGTCAGTCAAATTCAATTACCCGTGCATTGGCAACCTTCTGTCTCAGCAGCACATGGTCAAGCACGTCCATTATAGTTTTAACATACATGAATTTCAACCCCCTGACATACTTCTCATTGATCTCCTCCACATCCTTGCGGTTCTGTTCCGAAAGGATAATCTCCTTTATTCCGGCCCGTTTCGCGGCCAGGATCTTCTCCTTGATGCCTCCCACCGGCAGCACTTTTCCGCGCAGCGTGATCTCCCCGGTCATGGCCACATATTTCTTCACCTTCCTCTGGGTGAAGGCCGAAGCCACTGATACTGCCATGGTTATTCCTGCTGAAGGTCCGTCCTTCGGTATGGCACCCTCCGGAACATGAATATGGATATTCCACTTCTCCGCGAAGGTTTCAGGCAGTTCCAGCAGTGAGGCATGCGCCTTCAGATATTCGAGTGCTATGACAGCCGACTCCTTCATCACGTCACCCAGGTTGCCGGTAAGGGTCAGGTTGCCTTTCCCGCGGCTGAGGCTCGTCTCAACGAAGAGTATCTCTCCACCGGTGGCTGTCCATGCCAGCCCGGTGACCACACCTGCCTGGTCATTCCCGTCATAGATATCCCTCAGGTACCTGGGCGGGCCGAGGATCTCCTCAACCCTTGCGGGTGTTATCTCCGGATCCGGCTTCATTTCAAAGGCTATCTCACGTGCCCTGAACCTGACCAGCTTTGCAATCCTCTTGTCCAGCTCCCTGACGCCTGATTCGCGGGTGTACTTCTGTATCACCTGCTCAATGATCTCATGACTGAGGCTGAACTGCTCCGGTGTAACACCATGAGCCTCCAGCTGTTTGGGTATCAGGTGCCTGACAGCTATCTCCCTCTTCTCCTCAACCAGGTAACCCGATATCTCTATCAGCTCCATGCGGTCACGCAACGCTGGGCTTACCGTTGACAGAGTGTTGGCGGTGGCTATGAAGAGAACCTTCGACAGATCATACTCCAGCTCCAGGAAGTTATCGTAGAAATGTGTGTTTTGTTCAGGGTCAAGCACCTCAAGCAGTGCCGACGACGGATCTCCCCTGAAGTCCTGTCCCACCTTGTCTATCTCGTCAAGGATAAAAACAGGATTTGAAGAGCCTGCCCTCTTTATGTTCTGCACCACCCTTCCCGGCATGGCCCCGATATATGTCTTGCGGTGCCCCCTTATTTCCGCCTCGTCATGCAGGCCTCCGAGCGACATCCGTGCATACTTGCGCCCGAGGGCACGGGCAACTGACTTTCCCAGCGAGGTCTTACCTACCCCCGGCGGTCCGTAAAGGCACAGGATGGGCGACTTGAGGTCGCCCTTCAGCTTCAGTACTGCCAGGTGCTCAAGGATTCTCTCCTTTACCTCCTCGAGCCCGTAATGGTCTTCATCAAGTACGGCCTGTGCATTCTTAAGGTCGAGATTGTCAGTGGTGTATTCGTTCCATGGCAACTCAAGCAGGGTCTGGATGTAGTTCACCTGTACAGAGTACTCTGCTGCGGCAGGATTAAGCCGTGAGAGCTTGTCCAGCTCACGGTTGAAGACCTTTGCCACATCTTCACCCCAGGCCTTCTTTTCACCCCTGGCACGAAACTCTTCAACCTCCTTCTCAACCGGGTTTCCGCCCAGCTCGTTCTGTATGGTCTTCATCTGCTGGTGAAGCAGGAACTCCCTCTGCTGCTGGTCAATCTCATACTTGACCTTCGACTGAAGTTCGTTTTTAAGCTCCAGGAGCTGTATCTCCCTCACCAGGTGTTCAAGCAGCCGTAGTCCGCGCTCCCTGATTGTTGTGGCTTCAAGGAGCTTCTGCTTGTCATTGACGTTGATCTCGGTGTTGGCACTGATATAGTTTATCAGGTAAGTGCTGTTCTCTATGTTCCGGACCGCGAAGGTGGCCTCGGGACTGATGTTGGGGTTGAGCTTGACGATCTTGACCGACAGGTCTTTCAGAGAGCCGATTATCACCTCGAAGTCCTTCTCATCCTCCACACCCCTGGGTTCAGGCATGGCCCTGACCATGGCGGTCATATAGGGATCAGTCTGGATAATGGTTTCAACTGAAACTCTCCTGCGACCCTGGATTATGGCTGTGGTGGTTCCGTCAGGCATCTCCAGGAGTTTGACCACCTGCCCGAGAGTACCCACAACGTTCAGGTCACGTACTCCGGGGTCATCCACCTCGGCATCAAGCTGTGCCACTGCAGCCACCAGCTTGTTGCCACGGTAGGCATCACGAACCAGCTGAACCGATTTTGAACGGCCAACGGCGATGGGTATCACCACACCGGGAAACAATACCGTGTTTCGCAACGGCAACAGAGGAACGGAGTCAGGTATCTGCACCTCCTCAAGTTCCTGATCATCACCATCAGAAAGTATCGGGATAATCTCCCTCCCCTCGTCTATCAGTTCATGCAGGCCCAGCCTGTCCCACTTTCCGAAAACCTTCTTTTCCATATAGGGTAAAAGTATGCAAATTTACTCAATAATGATTTACCATCTTCTTCCACCCGGGTATTAACGGGGTCACCGTGGCTGTACCGGAAGTCTGCCGGTTTTATCACGGTGCCGACCCGGTGCCGGGAAATTCCCCGACAGGCACAGGCATATCCCTGGCGGTGATAATGTCAAACAAAAAAAAAGCCGCCTTGTTTAAGGCAGCTCATTTTAATATGATTTACACCTACTTCGACTTCTTGCCGAGGTGATCCTTGTAGCGGTTCATGAATTTGTCAACCCTTCCTGCAGTGTCAACAAGCTTCATCTTGCCTGTATAGAAAGGATGCGATGTGTTTGAGATCTCAAGCTTGATCAGCGGATAATCCTTGCCGTCTTCCCACTTGATGGTATCTCGTGATGCAGCCGTTGACCGTGTCATAAAGGTGAATCCGTTTGACATATCCTGAAATACAACCAGCCTGTAATTGTTCGGATGTATACCTTCTTTCATCTTCCTGGAAAATTTATTACTGTTCAAAAATCCCTTTTTCAAGGGAGTGCAAAGATAACGAACAATAAAGAAAATACAAAAGGAGAGTAAAAAAAATTTCAGTTCTTCATTTTTGCCTCTCTGGCAGCACGGTTTTCATCCATTTCATCCTTGTACATCCTGAAAGGAAGTGTATCATCAATCATGTACCTGAGGGTGAGGTGGGTTTTAGCCCTGTGTGCACCGATGGCTTCATAGATGGAGATCATTTTCGGGTTAAAATCACCAACCCAGGAAAGTTCAAGCTCGCGGATGTAGCGTTTGCGTCTGAAGACACGGAAGAGTTCGAGGAATATTGCCGACTCGATGCCGCTGTTCTGGTAGGACGGGTGGACTCCTGCCACCAGTGCCCTGACGCGAGTCATCTCATGGGTCAGCTTGTAATACATGAACCGGATCTTGTTCCAGAGGGTCAGCCTGCCGTTGAAGTGCCTGATAATCTGGTTAAGGTCAGGAAAGATGATGAAGAATGCCACAGGTTTTTCATTGTGATAGGCGAACCAGATGAGTTCCGGGTCAATGAATGCACTGGCCTCGTGCAGTGTCTTCTGTATCCTTGCCGGATCAAGCGGGGTGAAGTCCTCCTTGAAGACAGCCCATGTTGCGTTGTAAATCTCCACCATGTCAGCCGCGAACTTTTCTCTCCGGCTGAACTCAAAATGGCGGTATGTGTAACCGGGCCTTTTCTGGATCCACTCAGCTATCTTGCGGAACCGTTCCGGAAAGACTTCCACTGCTGCCACATCCTTGTGGTAGCTGTACTGTTCGAAGTAAGTACGGAACCCATACTCAAGGAAGAAATCCTTATAGTATGGCTTATTGTACGGCATGCCGAAGCCGGGCTGCATGAATCCCTCCACCAGCAGGCCCCAGTAGTTGTCATTCTCGCCGAAGTTGATGGGGCCGTCCATAGCTTTCATCCCTCGCTCCGTAAGCCACTGCCGGGCAGTATCAAAGAGCATGAAGGCAGCCTCGCGCGATTCAGTTACCTCGAAGAAGCCCAGTCCTCCGGTAGGCTGCCGGTTTGCCTTCGAGCGTATCTCATCAATGAAGGCCGCCACCCTTCCGATGGTCTTTCCGTCATCTGCAGAGAGGATCCACCTTGTCGCTTCACCGTGGGTGAAGGCTGCGTTGCGGGAAGGGTCAAAGACCGCCTCCGTTTCGCTGTCAAGCGGGCATACCCAGTGGGGGTCGCCCCTGTAAAGCCTCTTTGGAAACTCAATGAATTCCCTTGTGTGAGCTTTTGTTTTTACTTCGGTAATTTTCATCTCATTCAGCTGTTCAGGTTGAACCATGAGAGGACTCTCTCCCTGCCGGCGCCGGAATCTTCCCTGTGAATGAACTCGTTTGTTCTTCTGTTGTAGTTATAATCGGCGCTCCACTCTGCGGCGTGCTCTCTTATCGCACCCAGGGCGGCAATCACAGTATCAAGCTCTTCATCCGTCATTGTCGGATGCAGTGAGAGTCTGACCCAGCCCGGCTTCTCAGACAGGTCTCCCCTGTTGATCATCTCGGTTATACGGTGGCTGTGATCATATGTCACGTCAAGCAGGTAATGGCCGTAGGTACCGGCACAGGCGCAACCGCCCCTGACCTGGATCCCGAACCTGTCGCTGAGCAGCTTTACCACCAGGTTATAATGCAGCCCGTCAATGTAGAATGAGACTGCACCAAGCCTTTGCCGTACGTTGGGAGCGAGAATGTGGAGACCGGCGATGGAGTCAAGCCCGCTGAAGACCCTTTCCAGCAGCTCCTCCTCACGCTTCCGTATCATTGCAGTTCCCATCTGCTCCTTGAGCCTTATTGCCATCGCTGCCCTTATCATCTGCAGGAATCCGGGTGTACCACCGTCTTCTCTCGCTTCAATGCTGTCAACATATTTGTACTCACCCCAGGGATTGGTCCAGTCAACGGTGCCACCGCCGGGCTGATCGGGAACTGCAGTCTTGTACAAAGACTTGTCAAACAGCATGATACCCGATGAGCAAGGACCGCCGAGGAATTTATGCGGGGAAAAGAAGATGGCATCAAGTTTTTCCATGGGGTCATCCGGGTGCATGTTTATGTCAACATAGGGGGCTGATGCTGCAAAGTCAACGAAGCAAAGGCCGCCATGTTCATGCATAATCCGGGCCATGGCATGGTATGGGGTGAAAACACCCGTAACGTTGGAGCAGGCTGAGAATGAGCCTATCTTGAATTTCCTGTCACTGTATTTATCGAGGGCTTTTTTCAGGTTTTCCGGATCGACGGTCAGGCCGTTTCCCGGTTCGATGATGACAACATCGGCCATCGTCTCATACCATGATGTCTGGTTGGAATGATGTTCTATATGTGTAATGAACACAACCGGACGTTCGGTGTCGCTGAGGCAGCGTGATGTTTTGGGATAGCTGCATCCCTTCAGTCCAAGTATCCTCTGGAATTTGTTTATGACAGCGGTCATTCCGGCACCGGCTCCGATGATTACATCATCAGGCCCTGCGTTGACATGCTTCTTGATAATCTCCTGTGCGTGATGGTATGCCCAGGTCATCATGGATCCGGTCTCCGATGTTTCCGTATGGGTATTGGCAACGAAAGGACCGAAAAGATCTGCCATCCTCTCTTCGATGGGCCCGTATAGTCTTCCGCTGGCTATCCAGTCACAGTAAATGATCTTTTTTACACCGTATGGAGAAGCGTACTCCTGGTCTATTCCAATAATATTCCTTCTGAAAGAGCCGAAATAATCCTCCGCGTTCATTGAGTGTGGGGCCATATAAATTATTGCCATTGCATATATTGCCCAAATATAATTCTTTTTGAAATTACCGGATCGGCCGAAAGGCCACCCTGACCATGGGATTTGCGTCAGTGGATGTCAATGATGCGGTGGTCGATGAGGACGAACAGGATTATCAGGAGTGCAGTATAAATAAGCCAGCTGGCAAGCGGTATGTATTCCGATGGTTTTATCTTCATCTTTTTCCACACATACCAGATAAGGAACATTTTTTCGAGGAAATAGACAATGAATGTTGCCAGGGCCACTCCCACCACTCCATAGGGTTTGATGAGCCACAGGCTGAGCGGGATGTTGACAGCTATCTCCACTGCAGCGGCATAGAGTGTGACATTGGTTTTCCGTCTGCCGATCACTATTGTCTGGGGGAATACCAGCCGGGGGATTATCAGCAGCAGGTATATCATGAAGACGTCAGCGCTGCGCTGGAACTCCGGGGTGAAGAGCCTGGGGTACACCCAACGTGCGGCAAACATGGTAACCATGGAGATGGGGAAGAGGTATTTGATAAGCCTGTCTGACCGCCGCCGGAGGGTGGCCAGCGCTTCGCGCATCCCCTCCCGGGTACTGAACAGGGGTAGCAGTGCGTTGCTGAGGCCATTGGCCAGCAGCAGTACCAGGGGAAACTCCTTTGCCCCGTACCGGTACATGGCGAAGACCCCCGGGTCATCATAGCGCACTGA
This sequence comes from Bacteroidota bacterium, assembly GCA_006227095.1. Classification (GTDB taxonomy): domain Bacteria; phylum Bacteroidota; class Bacteroidia; order Bacteroidales; family VadinHA17; genus SR-FBR-E99. The sequence continues at coordinate 12,647 of SBFZ01000102.1, forward strand.
GATAATAATGCCGTCAATATACTGTGCCGAGCCGCTGATGAGAAAAGTAAGTATGAGAGGCATTCCGACCCTCAGATGCTCCCTGATAAAGTCATGGGAGATCTTCATCAGGGTATATCGCCGTAACAGGATAATAAGCCATACCCATCTTGCAGCGGTGATTACAAAAAGGCCCCAGATGGCGCTCTTCTCATCATATCCGGCAACTACCGGAGCGATAACAAGCACCAGCTGGGCAGCATAGGTATAAATGCCATACTGCAGGATCCTGTGGGGTCTCTTGTTAAGAAGGTATATATACTCAATGAGTGTGACCGGGCTGCTGAAAAGAATAAACAGGAGCAAAAGGTTCGCATACGGCACCTCTGAGTTTTCCGGTGAGGAAAAGAACATTGTCTTTATGGGTATCCCCATCAGGAATACTGCGAGGCTGAAAAATGATATCAGCAGGAATGCATTGAATATCTCGGGCGATTTGCGGCCCTCTTTTTCGCTGTCCTCCCGGAATGTGCGGTTGCGGTTATAGAGAGTGAGCAGTGACTGAATGATCCCGGTGACCCAGAAGAAGGTGACGAGACTGGAGATAAAGAGGAACAACTCCCAGTTTCCTATCTGGGGACGGGTAAGATGACTCTTGGTAAAGACAATGCTGATTATGAGGAAGGTGACAAATCTCAACAGTTGAACTGCCTGTAGTCCTGAGATATTGTCTATGAATTTCAGCCTGGTCAAACTATCCCCGTTGTTTTATCTGAAACGCTTTGATGCAGCAATAATTGTACCATGCACTCATGGCTCGGCGAAGTTACAATTTACCTGAAATGATAACAAAATAAAAATAACTGTTTGCGGAATGGGAATTTTGATATTTCTTTGCACTCCGTAAAACGGTGGTTGTAGCTCAGTTGGTTAGAGCGCCAGATTGTGGCTCTGGAGGTCGCCGGTTCGAATCCGGTCTTCCACCCTGTCAGATACAGCTGGCCCTGAAATCAGGGTCAGCTTTATTTTTAGAAGAATTTGAAAAGCTTGCTTTGAAAAATTCCAGAAAAATAAAGCTGATCCCCGGGCTTGCCCGGGGACAGCTGTATCTGACAGAAGTATCCCTATTTCCGGATCACTGTCTGAACGAAGTGAAGACGGTAATCCGGCAGGCATCACAGCCTGGATCCTCTCCGGTACGCAAATCGCGCTGCAACCGCCAGGCTGATCAGCACAGCCGCTGCCACATATACAAACACCGGTACCGGAACCGGGTCACCCCCGGCATAGGAATGAAGCCCCGACAGGTAATAATTGACGCCGAAATATGTCATCAGCACCGAGGAGAATGCAAATAGTGCCAGGAGATTGAAGGTGTAGGTATCCTTCATACCCGGTATCATCCGCGAATGTGTGACCAGTGTATACACTATGATGGTTATCAGTGACCATGTCTCCTTCGGATCCCAGCCCCAGTAACGGCCCCACGACTCATTGGCCCATATTGCACCAAGGAATGTTCCGATGGTAAGAAAATAGAGACCCAGGGTCAGCGACCTGTAGTTGATGACTGTAAGCTCATCTATTACAGCGCTGATCCTATCCCTGTTGCCCTGGTGAATAAACAGCATCATCACCAGTACAATAAGCCCCAGTATGGCTCCCAGCCCAAGAAACCCATAGCTGCCGGTTATTACCGATACATGAAGCGTAAGCCAGTAAGAACGCAGGACGGGCACAAGGTTGGTGATCTCAGGGTCCATGAAGCTCAGGTGCGCCACCATTAATGTCAGTCCGCCCAGCACTGATGTGGCTGCAAGGGTAAGCAGTGACTTCCGGGCAAACATCAACCCTGCAAGAAGGGTAACCCATGAGATGAAGAGCAGTGACTCATACCCGTTGCTCATTGGCGAGTGACCCGAGATGTACCACCTGATCCCCAGCCCCAGGGTATGAAACAGAAATCCCAGCGCAATCAGTCCTGCAAGAATACCGAGAATGATGCCTTTCAACGGCCTGCCCCGGATAATCATCGCAATGATGGTGATAATCATTATCAGCCCGACGGTTGCGTAAAAGGGGAAAAGCCTCTCAAAAATCTTTGCCTTGTAATAAAACAGCTCAGCCTTTACCTTGGTTACTGAAGGCAATTCATATCCGGCATGTGAACGCTGATACTGCTTCAGTGCCGAAACATATTCATCGGGGCTGGCTGATGTACGTGTCATGGAAGTGACTGTCTGGGCCCAGAGCGGCACGACGCTTACAACAAAAAGAGAATCATCGCTGCCGAGACCCTGCCTGACAGCCTCCTCAGCCCTGCCCCAGTGATCTGTTCCGTCACGCAGCGGGAATACCCTCATGAAATCACCCCGTGACATCATGTAGCAAATGTTTACCCTCTCGTCAACCTTGATGACCTCCTTGTCAAACTTGGTACGCTCACTTTCGGCTTTTGAATAGGCCTGGTCTACAAGTGATGCAAGCTTATAACCTCCGGTTTCGCCAAAGGTTACAATATCAGAAAATGCTGCCTTTTCACCCTGAAGGTTAAGTGTTTTACGCAATTCCTCATTTGATACCTTGATCATTGGCACATTCTGCCAGTGAAAGAAGTCGAGCGAACATCCGAGGAAAACCTGCATGGGTGAAAGGCCGTCAAGACTGTTCTCCCTTGAAACCTTCCTCAGAATATCACTGCTGATGGTATAAAGCGGCTTCGTTCGTCCCTTCTGGTCCTGTGCCAGAACCGCCCCGAAATTATCGGCTGCCTTCTTTTCAATCACCAGGTGCTGGCTCTTAACCGGAACAAAAGATGCCAGCAGAAGCAGTGCGATTACTGCTGCAGGCCTCCTGTAGTTTGAGCTCCAGTGGCCCGGTGCCACCGTACGGAAGAATGACTTCCTGTTGATCAGTGAAAGGATGATGAAAAGGAAAAGGAGACCATAACCGGCATAGGTTGTATACATCCCGGCAGGGTCATGGTTTACCGAAAGGATAGTGCCAAGTTCATCATGATCATAGGACGACTGATAGAATCGATAACCCCGGTATTTGAGGATATGATTCATATATATATCATACGGCATTTCCGTTCCGTGTTCCGGGTCGGAAAGAGTAACCCTGCTCTTGAATCCGGAGGGACTGTTTGACCCCGGGTACCTTTCAACGATGAAATCATTAAGCTTCAGGCTGAACGGGAGCTCTATGCCGGCTGGTCCGTAGCTCACTTTTGCAGTCATGGTGCCTGCCTGGCCCTGCCATGATGACCTCCCTTCACCGCCATTATCCCAGAGGTATATCTTCTCCTGTTTGCCACTGCCAGCAATGGAAAACTCCAGGGCACCTCCGGCCTGGCTATCGCCTGAACCATTTTCCGCCACCACTGTTCCGCTCATGGTCAGCAGCTGTGGCATGAGCCTGTAATTTCCTATAGTATAAACAGTTCCCCTGACCAGTTGTACCAGGGTGTCAGCAGGAAAAACTTCTGTCCTCATCTCCTGCATTACTGTTGAACGCAGTCCTGCGGATGACCTAATATAGAAAGATGTACCATCAGTGGTGACAGTGATGTCTGCATCAGTTCCGAATCCTGCCGTCATATCGCCTATCATTCCTGTTTCACCCATTGAGAGTACGACAGTTTCACTATTCACCATGTCAGGGGTGGCAATGAAATATACCATTGGAATCCCGCCGGCGGCCTCTACTACCTTTTTCACGGCACCCGGCATGTATCTTTCAAAAACAAGGGATACACTCTCACCGCCGGCTTTAAGACTTTTCCTGTATTTTGAATGGCGCCCGCCTGAGACACTCAGTGCAGCTTCATGTCTCTCATTTGTTTTTCCTTCGGGACTGACCAGCTCGAAAGAGACGGTATTGCCTGATGACCATGTAAAGGAGGAAGATTCTCCCTCACGGATATGCATCATGCCGTCATAACCGGTATATCTTGTTATGGTAGCTCCGGCCACCATTACTATAAAGGCTGCATGGAAGAGCAGCACAGTCAGTTTTTCCCTGCGCCACAGCCTGAAAACATAAATCTGCCCAGCGAGATTTATCACCAGCAGAAGAAACAGCAGTTCAAACCACATGGTGTTGTAAACGGCTGCCCTGGAGGCAGCCTGTCCGAAATCATTCTCAATAAAGGTTGCCACTGCCATTGCAACAGCAAGTACAATAAAGAGAATACCCATCATTGCGGGTGTTAAAAGAAACCTTAATGCTTTCATGAAATCAATTTAGATACAAATCTATCCTTTTTCGGATATCACATTCAGTTTATCCCTGTCGAGTATCTTTAAAGAGCGGGGAGTGGCATGAATAATATGTTCGTTTTCAAACTCTCCTATTATCCTTACCACGCTCTCCTTTGCCATGTTTGTCATTTCCCCGAGCTCCTGGCGTGAGAGTAGCATCTCAAATTCATCCGAGCGGAATATTTTGTCAGCGAAATACAAAAGGGCTTCGGCAAGCCTTCCGTGCATCTTTTTCTGTGTGAGGTTGAGAACCTTCTGATGGAGTTTCAGTGATTTTTCACTCAGATCTTCAATGAAGCCGGCTGCAAAACCCGG
>SBFZ01000175.1 GCA_006227095.1 Bacteroidota bacterium
GCGGCAGCAATTGCCTCAAGCTTCTCACTTTCCGAAAGCATCACCTGCTCGCCGTTGGAACCGAGAATAAGAAAGCCGCGGAGGTCATACTGTGACAGTTTCTCAATGTTGAACCTGATCATTTCCGGCAGCAGGTTCTCATTACTGTCAAAGGAGGTAGGGAGCGGAGGGAAAATCCCTCTCAGGTCAATAGAAGTCATACATTAAATATTTAAGTTCATTATTTCCTGTTCTGCTTTATTCCCTTGACTAACGAATCAGAGGTGCAGTGCTCATGGAGTAAGGCCTGGCTTCGGGCGACGTTCCCCGCTCCATTGCAGGCTCACTTCCCATGGTAAACTCAAGTGTGCCGCCGGCGGTGAGCTGGCTGTGCGTCACATAATTTACATCCAGATCCCTGCCATTAAGCTTCACCCGGCTGACATAAACCTTACCGGGTCCGTTGTCAGGTGCCTCTATTACCAGCCTCCTGCCATCAGTGAGAGTGACAGTGGCCTTCCTGAACAGGGGTGAGCCCAGTACATATTCACCGGAACCGGGTGTCACCGGGTAGAATCCCATGGCACTGAAGACATACCAGGCCGAGGTCTGGCCGTTATCCTCATCGCCGCAATATCCGTCAGGAGTATAGTTATAAAGCTTATCCATAACCTCACGCACCCTCATCTGCGTCTTCCATGGCTCAGGGGTGTAGTTATAGAGGTATATCATATGCTGTATGGGCTGGTTGCCGTGAGCATAATTGCCCATGTTCATGATCTGCATCTCCCGGATCTCATGGATTGGAAAGCCGTAGTACGAGTCATCAAAAACCGGCGGAACAACGAATACGGAATCGAGCATCCGTGCCATTTCGCCATCACCGCCCATCAGTTCAGCCAGTCCGGCTATATCCTGGAAAACGCTCCAGGTATAGTGCCAGCTGTTTCCTTCGGTGAAGGCATCGCCCCATTTGTATGGACTGAAGGGCGACTGGAAGGTGCCATCCAGGTTTCGTCCCCTCATAAGTTTGCTTTCGGTATCAAATACGTTTTTATAGTTCTGTGCCCTGGCTGCATAGAGGTCAATCTCTTCCTGCGGCCTGCCAAGTTCCGGTGCAAGCCTCCAGAGACACCAGTCAGCGTATGCATACTCAAGCGTCCGGGCCACGTTTTCATTGATACCTGCATCATATGGAACATAGCCCAGTTTATTGTAGTATTCTGCACCATACCTCCCAACAGAATGAACCGGGCCGTGACCAAGGGTGTTCTTTACCATGGCTTTCCAGAGTGTGTCGATTTCATATCCCCTGATACCCTTCAGGTAGGCGTCTGCGATAAGAGAGGCGGAGTTGCTTCCTATCATGCAGTTGCGGTGGCCAGGGCTGGCCCATTCAGGCAGCCACCCGCTCTCAAGATATGCATTGACCAGCCCTTCCATTATTTGCGAGCTTATCTCAGGGTACATAAGCGTTATCAGCGGCATGGCGGCCCGGAAGGTATCCCAGAACCCGTTGTCGGTGAAAAGCCTGCCGGGAAGCACTTTACCGTTGTACGGACTGTAATGGACGATATTGTCTTTTTCGTCATACTCGTAAAACATTCTCGGGAAGAGGAGTGTGCGATAAAGGGTTGAATAGAATGTGCGAACCTGATCATCAGTGCCTCCCTCGACCCTTATGCGGCCCAGTTCGGTATTCCAGCGCTCCCGGCCTGCATCTCGGACCTGGTCAAAACTGCGTCCTGCTGTTTCACGCTCAAGGTTGAGAAAAGCCTGCTCCGGGGAGATGAATGATGATGCCACCCTGGCATTCACCACCTCGCCCCTGGTTGTCCGGAAGCCTATGACTGCCATGGCGCGGTCGCCCTCCTGAACATCGGTGCCGGGCCTGAGCTCTCCGTCAATGGCTGCTGTCCAGAAATCAAAGGAACGGTCAAATTCAATCACAAACCAGTTATGAAAATTCTCAGGTACTCCCCCGTGATTGTTGCGGCAATAACCCACCACCCTGTTTTGTTCAGGGATTACTGATACCATTGATCCTCCGGCAAAGGCATCAATAACCACAGCTGAAGAATCACTCTCCGGGAAGGTGAACCGGAAGATGGCAGCCCGCTCAGTCGGTGTCACCTCAGCAGTGATGTCATAGTCGGCAAGGTAGACACTGTAGTACCATGGCTTTGCCACCTCCGCCTTGTGTGAGAACCACGATGCCCTCTCCTTTTCGGTAAGCCTGTTGCCTCCGGTGACAGCCATCAGTGAGAATGCGGCATAGTCATTTATCCACGGGCTTGGCTGATGGGTCTGTTTAATGCCCACGATCTTATGATCATCATAGGTATATCCCCAGCCATTCCCGTTTTCTGCTGTCTGAGGAGTCCAGAAATTCATTCCGAAAGGGAGTGCCACTGCCGGATAGGTATTGCCGTGCGAGAGAAGATACTCTGAGTCGGTACCCATGAGGGTATTGACCATGTCAGCCGGTTCATAAGGTGATGACTGGTGACGGCCATCCCGGCTGCATCCGGCAGCTGCCATCACCAGGAGGAAGGATAAAACCACCCTGGTCATGGCCCGGGAATAATAACATGGAACATTCATTATCTTTTGCTTAATATGGTTTGACTGATTCATTTTGTGCTGCCTTTTCAGATGTCACATGGGGTCCACATCAGCCTGTATGCGGAGCAGACCTTTCCTCTGAACCTTCATTTCGGTCTCCGCCTCACGGCGTATCAGCTCCTTCACCCTTGATGGTGAGAGTGAGCTGTCAAGTTTGATCATGATGGTTTTGATATACCATTTCTGTACCTGCATGATCATCGGGAACTCAGGACCCAGGACATGATTGCCCAGGTGTCTTCGCAGGTTTTCTGCCAGGCGGGCGGCAGAGGAGTTCAGCTCGTCAAGGCCACGGTGCTTCAAGGCTATTCTTATAATCCTTGTAAAGGGAGGATAACCGAACAGTGATCTTTCCTCAAGCTGGGCCGAGGTCATTGAGCGGTAATCATGCTTCAGCACCTGGCGCAGAACGGGGTTTGCCGGATCAGCAGTCTGGATTATCACCTTTCCCCTGCGTGTCCGCCTTCCTGCCCGTCCGCTTACCTGTTCCATCAGCTGGAAGCTTCGTTCATGGGCCCTGAAGTCAGGAAAATGCATCATATTGTCGGCATCGAGGATACCCACCACTGTCAGCCTCTCGAAATCGAGTCCCTTGGAGATCATCTGTGTGCCGATAAGTATGTCGGTGTCGCCTGCGGCGAAGCTGCTGAGAATGTCTGCTGCAGCCCCCCTGCTCCTGACGGTGTCCTGGTCCATCCTGGCCACCCGTGCCGAGGGGAACATGAGCCGGATCTCTTCCTCGATCTTTTCAGTGCCAAAACCACGGGTATAGATGTTCGCAGAACCGCATTCAGGACACTCAGACGGGACTTTTACACTCTTGCCGCAATAGTGGCAAACCATTCGGCCGATCCCCTTATGATAGGTATAACTTACGGAACAGTTGGTGCATTGCGGAACATGACCGCAGTCTGCGCACATCAGGAATGGGGAGAATCCTCTCCTGTTCTGGAAAAGGATTACCTGTTCCTCCTTCTCCAGTGCCCCGGTTACGGCATCCAGGAGACGGGACGTGAAATGTGTTGCCGGTCCCTTCTTTTTAAGCAGGGAGCGCGTATCGGCGATGATCATCTCTGGCATCATCACATCACCGTAGCGTGTCATCAGTTCCACAAGGCCGTATCGCCCTGCGGAAGCATTATGGTAGCTTTCAAGTGAAGGGGTTGCTGAACCCAGCAGCGTCCTGCCCCCGTGGATCCGGGCGAGCATCATGGCAGCATCACGGGCATGATACCTGGGGGCGGGGTCATATTGCTTGTATGATGAGTCATGCTCCTCATCAACAATGATCAGTCCGAGATCACTGAACGGGAGGAAGAGTGATGACCGCACACCCAGCACCGCCCTTAGACTGCCATCACTGACCCTCTTCCACACCTCACGGCGTGCAGCAGGAGTAAGACGGGAGTGAAACACACCTATCGAGCTGCCGAAGTGTTTCCTGAGACGCTCAGTTATCTGCGTCGTCAGGGCTATCTCGGGCAGCATGTAGAGGACCTGCCTGCCAAGAGCGAGCTGTTCGCGCATAAGGTGTATATATATCTCGGTCTTGCCACTTGAGGTGACACCATGAAGCAGGACTGCCTCGCGTTCGGAAAAGAGCCTGCTTATGGAATCAAAGGATTCCTTCTGGACCCTGTTAAGCTCTGCAGGAGGAAGGGGTCCGGCCTCCGGATCCCCGGCAACTGTTTTTCGCCTTGCCCTTACAGGCCTGGCAAGGTCTTCCGGTGACGGGAGTGCCGCCTTGAAGACCTCCCCTGGATAAGCCATGTAATAATCAGAGACCCACAAAAGGAAGTCAGTGAGCCGGTCAGGCAGCGATATCTCACCGGGAAAGAGGGTGGTGATCTCCCTGGCTGAGAAGTCTGCCGGGGGTGTGTTGTGAACGGCCACTACCAGTCCGGGTATGCTTTTGCTCTTCTTGAACGGGACGTTTACCAGGCTTCCCCGCCGTACAGTGAGTCGCAATTCCTGCGGAACGGCATAGGTAAAAGTGCCGCTTACTGCAACCGGAATGACTATATCTGCGAACAGGTAACTCATGTTTTGAAACGGCGGCAAATTAAGAATAAATGCCAACATAGGGCTTGCCGCAGCCCGAATTTATGAAAGGATGACCTTCCGGTCAGTTAACCCAGCGCAGCTTTAACCTTATCTGCTGCATCAGTGAAGGTAGATGCGGCAATGACCTTCAGACCTGATCCGTCTATAAGCTCCTTTGCCTCCTCAGCATTGGTGCCCTGGAGCCTGACAATAACCGGCACCTTAATATCACCTATGGTTTTATAAGCCTCTATGATTCCTGCTGCCACCCGGTCACACCTGACAATGCCTCCGAAGATATTCACCAGGATAGCCCTTACGTTAGGATCCTTGAGGATAATCCTGAACCCTGCCTCAACGGTCTTCGGGCTTGCCCCGCCCCCCACATCGAGGAAGTTGGCGGGCTTGCCACCCGAAAGCTGTATCAGGTCCATGGTTGCCATGGCAAGCCCGGCACCGTTGACCATGCAACCCACATCACCGTCAAGCTTGACATAATTGAGGTTGCTGGCTGAAGCCTCAACCTCGGTGGGATCCTCCTCATTCAGGTCACGCATTGCAGCCAGCTCCGGATGACGATACAGGGCATTGTCATCAAGGATGACCTTGCAGTCAACTGCAAGTACCCTGTCATCACTGGTCTTCAGGAGCGGATTGATCTCCATGAGTGAGGCGTCAGAGCTGACAAATGACTCCCATAATCCCTTGAGGAAAGTAACCATCTCACGGTACGCCTTTCCACTGAGGCCAAGGTTTGATGCTATGGTACGCATCTGGAACTCATGCAGGCAGCAGGTGGCATCAACCGTCTCGGTGAAGAGGGCATCAGGATTACGGGCTGCAACCTCCTCGATATCCATTCCGCCCTCAGGGGAATAGACCACCACATATGCAAATTTCTTGCGGTCAAGAAGGATGGAGAGATAAAACTCCCTTATATCCGATTCACCCTTGTAATATACATCGCGGGCAACAAGCACCTTATGCACAACCTTTCCGGCAGGGCCTGTCTGAGGCGTCACCAGGGTCATGCCCAGCATCCGTGAGGCCACTTCAGCAGCCTCTTCCGGTGACCGGGCTATCTTTACCCCTCCTCCCTTTCCGCGCCCGCCGGCATGAATCTGTGCCTTGACTACAAAAATTTCGGTACCGTACTTCTTTTTCAGTTCTTCGGCCACCATCCTGGCCTGGTCAGGTGTCTCGGCAATAAAGCCCTCCTGCACGGCAACACCGTGAGCCTGCAGAATGGATTTGCCCTGGAATTCATGGATATTCATGATAGGTATGGGTTAGGATCAGAAGTTATTGAAGCATGTTGCAAAAAACAGGAATGTAATTTACTCTTTTTTATAATTATTTTCGCTAAAATTTTTCCTGTATGAGGAAGCTGACAAATGATGAGCTGAACCGCAAGAGTGTGTCGGAATACAGGGCTTCGGAGAAGTCTCCGTTCATCATTGTACTTGACAATGTACGCAGTCTCAACAATGTAGGGTCAATTTTCCGTACCGCTGACGCCTTTCTTGTTGAAGCAGTGTGGCTATGCGGCATCACGGCAACACCACCCCACCGGGAGATACACAAGACCGCACTTGGTGCCACCGAGTCAGTTGAATGGAGGTACTTTGAGAGTCCCGTTGCAGCCGTAACGGAGCTGAAAGAGAGGGGTTACGTCATTGTTTCTGTGGAGCAGGCCGATGAGGCAGTACGGCTTGACCATTTCATTACTGAAGCCGGCAAAAGGTATGCCCTGGTCTTCGGGCATGAGATCAGGGGTGTTACTGCTGAAGTGGTTGACCTGTCTGATGCCTGCATAGAGATACCCCAGTATGGCACTAAACACTCATTCAATGTGGCTGTCAGTGCGGGGATAGTTCTCTGGGAACTGGCAGGCCGGACCGGGGTGGAGAGATAGAAACCAGTCTGTGGTGCAGGCTGGACCGGAGGCCATAGAAAGACAACGTTCTCCTGTCACGAGGCAGCCTTACAATATAAAAAAACCCGCCAGAATAACCTGGCGGGTTTTTTTGTTATCCGTTGTATTGTTACTTCGTCACAGCGATGAATGCGTCATCGGTAAAGAACTTGGCAAACTCGAGGTCTGTCATTGCATAGTTCTTCCAGTCACTGTTGTAGC
>SBFZ01000067.1 GCA_006227095.1 Bacteroidota bacterium
ATTGCAGTTACGACTGGAAATAATCATTATGTTTGCGTCAATGAAAGCAATGAGGTTAAATAACTGGCGCTGGTGCAGCTCATAGGATGAAGCTGTGAATCACGCCGTTATATAACCCGTACAGGATAATTATACAAAGAGGCACGCTGATCACAGCGTGCCTCTTGTTTTTTTAACCCTCTTAAATAACACTTAAAATGGAAAAGTTTACAAAGATTCTGCTGACTGAAAACGAAATGCCCCGCCAATGGTATAATATCATGGCAGACATGCCCAACAAACCCCTGCCGCCGATTAATCCGGCAACCGGAAAGCCGGTAGGCCCTGAAGACCTGTCGGTTATCTTCCCGATGGAGCTGATAAGGCAGGAGGTTTCGACTGAAAGATACATCGATATTCCCGAAGAGGTTCTCGATCTGTACCGTACCTTCCGTCCCTCTCCCCTTTTCAGGGCCCGCAATCTCGAAAAGGCACTGGGTACAAAGAGCAAGATCTACTACAAGTACGAGGGTGGCAACTACTCCGGCTCGCACAAGGCCAACACTGCAATCCCGCAGGCCTATTACAACAAGCAGGAGGGAGTACGCCGCATAACCACCGAGACCGGGGCCGGCCAGTGGGGCAGCGCCATGAGCTTTGCCTGCAATCATTTCGGACTCGAGCTGCTGGTGTTCATGGTAAGGGTGAGCTTTAATCAGAAACCGGGCCGCAAGCTGATGATGAATACCTACAACGCCAGGGTTGTTCCGTCACCAAGCACCATGACTGCTGCCGGCCGGAAGGTGCTTGAGGCAGACCCCGATTCACCCGGCAGTCTTGGCATAGCAATTTCCGAGGCAATGGAGATTGCCGCACAGGATCCCTACACGAAGTATTCGCTTGGCAGTGTGCTCAACCATGTCATCCTTCACCAGACAATCATAGGCCAGGAGGCAATGATACAGCTCGAAAAGGCCGGTGATTACCCGGATGTGGTAATAGGATGCTTCGGCGGCGGTTCGAACTTTTCAGGTATAGCCTTCCCCTTCCTCAGGGAGAACTTCACGAAAGGAAAGAATACGAGACTTGTGGCGGTTGAACCTGCATCATGTCCGAAGCTCACCAAGGGAAAATTCACATATGACTTCGGTGATCAGTCAGGGATGACGCCCCTGCTGCCGATGTACACACTTGGACATAACTTCATTCCTGATAAGATCCATGCAGGCGGACTCCGTTATCACGGGGCCGGGGTGCTTGTCAGCCAGCTCCGCAAGGACGGCTTCATAGAGGCCAAGTCGAAGTTCCAGCGTGAATGTTTCGAGGGAGCAATCCTCTTTGCCCGCTCCGAAGGGATACTTCCCGCGCCGGAGTCATCATACGCCGTTGCCGGCGCACTTGATGAGGCCAGGAAGGCAGACCTGGAGGGAGTCTCGAAGACTATTCTCTTCAACCTCAGCGGCCACGGTCATTTTGACATCACCGCATACGAGAAGTACTTTGAGGGCAACCTGCCGGATCATGAAACAACAGCAGAGGAGATCGAGCAGTCACTGGCAAACTCAGCCGTCCCGGTGATAAGCTGATATCCGGGCAACTCACCACTGCCCATTGCCTATTGCCTATTGCCTTATAAATATGGAAGAGGGGACAAATCATCCCCTCTTTCGTTAATGTGATATGGAGTTTATTAAATGCTAGCTGCACTTTGAGGTACCGCAGTCGGTGCATATCAGGCACCCTTCCTGGTAGACCAGGTTTGTTGAGCTGCAATGGTCGCACTTGCCCTTGGCCTTCGTGCCATTGGGAATATAACGCTTCAGTGAGCGCTCCACGCCGTTCTTCCAGGTATTGATAGACTCACTGTCAAGTTTCATTGAGGAGACAAGTTCCACAACATCCTTTGCCGGCATGCCATAGCGCAGTACTCCTGAGATAAGCCTGGCATAATTCCAGAATTCAGGCTTGAACATGTGTGAGAGCCCTCCCAGCGTATTCTTGTAGCCGTATTTATCGGTGTACTGGAAGTCATACCGGGTGTTTCCTGCGTCATCCTTGTTCTTGATGATCTTCCCCTTGACGATGCTCTTCGGAATCGGGAACATCTCGTCATCCTGCAGTCCTGTGAAGATTTCATAAGGAACACCGTCCTTTAGCCCCACAAATGCGATCCATTTCTCTTCATTGTTCTGGAAGCGGATGACATCGGCATCAAGCACTTTTGGCCTTAATGGTGACCACTCATTCTTTTTCTCCTCCTTACTGTTCGATACAAGTACACCTGCCCTGGATCCGTCGCGATAGACAGTTGCACCCTTGCATCCCTCCTTCCATGCGGTGAGGTAGAGTTCTGATACCAGTTCCTCCTTTGCTTCTGAAGGAAGGTTTATGGTAACGCTGATGGAGTGGTCAACCCATTTCTGTATTGCCCCCTGCATCCTTACCTTGGCAACCCAGTCAACATCATTTGCGGTGGCCTTATAATACGGAGAGACGGCAACGATGTCATTGATCTGTGTCTCTGACATATCCTTCACCTCCTCGTAGTTATAGCCGTTCATCTTCATCCAGTCGATGAACTTGTGGTGGAATACAGTAAACTCCTCCCAGTGGTCACCCACCTCGTCGATAAAGGAAACCTTGACATCCTTGTCGTTGGGATTAACCTTACGGCGCCGTTTGTAGAAGGGCATGAACACCGGTTCTATGCCGGATGTTGTCTGGCTCATGAGACTGGTTGAGCCGGTAGGTGCTATGGTAAGCAGGGCGATATTGCGCCTTCCTGTTTTTTCCATTTCGGCAACCATCTCTGGGTCCGTTTCGCGAAGGCGGCTTATGAAAGGATTATTCTTTTCCCTCCCGGCGTTGTAGATCGGGAATGCTCCCCTTTCTGCCGCCATGCCTGTTGACGCCCTGTATGCTTCCACGGCCAGGGTCCGGTGAACCTTGACTGAGAAGTCGGTTGCTTCATCTGTCCCGTAACGGAGCCCCAGTGCGGCAAGCATGTCACCCTCGGCTGTGATGCCGATTCCGGTACGCCTGCCTTCTCCGGTCTTGTGCCTGATATTTTCCCACATGTTGCGCTCCACCCTCTTGAGTTCATCATCCTCAGGATCAGCAACTATCTTGGCAATTATGGCGTCAATCTTCTCCTGTTCGAGATCGATTATGTCATCCATAATGCGCTGTGAGAGGTGCACATGCTCCTTAAAGAGTTCAAAATCAAATTCAGCCTCCGGGGTGAACGGATTCTTTACATAGCTGAAGAGGTTGATAGCTATCAGGCGGCAGCTGTCATACGGGCAAAGGGGAATCTCTCCGCACGGATTGGTGGAGACGGTCTCATACCCGAGGTCAGCATAGCAGTCAGGAACACTCTCGTTCCTGATGGTATCCCAGAAGAGTACGCCCGGTTCGGCTGATTTCCATGCGTTGTGGACTATCTTGTTCCAGAGCTTCCTGGCGTCAATTTCCTTTACATATTTAGGGTTATCCGAATTGATTGGATACTGCTGGCGGAAGCTTTTTCCGTCAACCACAGCCTGCATGAATTCATTGGTGATCTTGACCGAGACGTTTGCGCCGGTAACCTTTCCGGCCTCAAGCTTCGCGTCAATGAAGCTTTCCGAATCAGGGTGCTTGATTGAGATGGAGAGCATTAGCGCACCGCGGCGGCCGTCCTGTGCCACCTCGCGGGTTGAATTTGAGTAGCGCTCCATGAACGGAACCACCCCAGTTGAGGTGAGGGCACTGTTCAGCACCGGTGAACCCTTGGGGCGGATGTGCGAGAGGTCATGGCCCACGCCGCCGCGGCGCTTCATGAGCTGTACCTGCTCCTGGTCAATCTTCATGATGCCACCATAGGAATCAGAGTCACCCTTGTTTCCTATAACGAAACAATTTGACAGTGAGGCAATCTGAAAGTCATTGCCGATACCGGTCATTGGTCCTCCCTGCGGGATAATATATCTGAACTCTTTGAAAGCTTCATAGATGGTCTCAAAAGAAACAGGATTGGCATACTTCTTTTCTATACGGTGTATCTCTGCAGCCAGTCTGCGATGCATGTCATCAGGAGTCTTTTCATACAGGTTTCCGAAAGAATCCTTTAGAGCATATTTGCTTGCCCAAACCTTTGCCGCCAGGTCATCACCGCCGAAATACTGACGGGTAGCCTTAATGGCATCCTCGTAAGTAAAGGTCTTTGAGGCACTTTCACCTGAGGTTTTGCCTGGCTTACCTATCGCCGGTTCTTCCTTTTTGCTTTTCCTCTCCTCTTTTTTTACCATTTCCTTTTCATTAGAGGCGACGGTAGCCGAATGGACAAATGAGTCTTCCATTGATAGTTAAAAAATATTAAAGTTTGAAAATAAGTTAGTTAGTCTACCTTCCGTAATGATGAACGGGTTTTGCTAAAATAGGCAAGGGTGTCAGAGGAGGCAAGAAGAAAATATCTCTTTTATCAACATACATATTAACTTTTATGAACTTTGCGGATGCAATCTCTCCATGTCTCCAACTTCTCTTCATGTCCTTTAACCAGACCTCCGGTCATCTATCACGTTTGGCACGCTGATAAAAAAAGAAAGCTGCCTCGCATTGAGGCAGCCCCTTTTATTATCTGTCACGCAATTTATGATGCGTGTCACACACTAATAATATAATGCTTCGTATTACTTACTTCGAACTTACGTGGCTGAAATAAATACTGTTTGAAAGCTGCGGTGCTCCCTGGTAAGAGCCCTTCCGTGCAATAACCGTCAGCAGGTCTCCCACTTTAATGCCTTTGTCAGCCAACAGGAATTTCCTGGCGTCGCCTGTTGCACCCCAACCAGGATAACAGCCATACACGTAGATTTCACTTTCGCCGTCTTTCAACCAAAGATTACCGTAATCCGCATTTACGACCGATGTGATTTCGCCGGTTACCATGAAGTATGCATTGGGATCGTCAGGTTTGGTAAGCACCTCGGCAATGGTAGCCGCTGTTACAGAAATAAAGCTTTCCAGGACTGCGCCGCTTACTTGTGGAGTTCCATTATATGCAGAACGTTTTCCGACAATTGTGATGATGTCACCTACTTTTAAGCCTTTGGTACTGAAATCCTGAATACCATATACGAAGACCTCACCAGAGAAATCTCTCAGGTATAATCTCCCAGATGTGGTGTTGGTAATACTGGTTATCACACCTGACAGGCGATACTGAATGTTACTGACTTCAGCCGCAATAAACTGGGCTACAGATACATTAATTATCGCTCCTTTCTGGGTAAGAGTTGTTTGTGCCGTATATTCTTTAGTTCCATCGGTAGTGCTGAATATGAGAGTAGTTGAACGATCTCCGCCTGTATTTTCAGCAGCATTGAATTTCACAACAGTACTGGTCCCTGCAGACTGGATGGAGGAAATTGACAACCATGATTCGGCATCTTCAGGAATATCTACCGATACGCCTTGTCCTTTACAGGTAAGGTATGCAATAAATTCACCACCTTCGAGCGGAAGTACTGCGTTTTTTACCGAATCAACTTTCACAAGTGATTTATTAATCTTGATAACTGTTACGTCTACCAGTTCCACCGTTGTTCCGTAGGTAGTCTTTGGTCCCTGGACAGTTACTTCATCACCCACTTCAAGTCCAAGACTTAAAAAGTTTTTCGTAGCACCCTTCGCATCGAGAGTACCATAGATATAAATGGTACCTGTTGCATCCTTTAAATACCAGTTACCGTAAGTTGTGTTGGTTATTGCCGTACAAACCCCGGTTACCAGATAGGTCTTGCTGTCTGGTCCGGCAATTACTTCCGCACAGGTGGCAGGTGCAACTGTTGCCAGGCCCTGGATTACGTTTATTCTCTGAGTTACGTCTCCGCACTGGATTTTTACCTCTCCCTTGCGACCATCCAGGGTAGATGAAGCTGAAAACGTAAGTGTTGATTCACCGGCACTGCCAGAGGTTGAAGAGACAGTCAGCCATGATATACTGTTCTGTAATGTCCAGCTATCAGTAGCTGTTACTGTAATGGATGTTGAACCACCCGCTACCGGGATAGCCACGTATGACGACGATACCTGAATCTCATCAAGCAATGTCGCAGAGAATTCCTCGTCACAGCTTACCATAAGGGCAGCCGCCACGATAAATAATGGGAAAAAGTATTTCAATTTCATATTTCCTGTACTTTATGTTAGTTGAAAATATATTTAACGCCGATCAATGCATACCAGCACTGACCCAGTGAGTAGCTTGGCGTGAATGTTTTGGTGTCACCATTGATTGAAGAGGGTGTGGAGAATGTAGCCACACCATCAGCATCCACACCTTCATATTTGAGGATACGGGCTTCTGATCCGATTGCCGGATTCAGATATTTGGCGACGCCCCAGTCAGAATTGAAGAAGTTCATCAGGTTTTTGATATCAAGGCTAAGTTGCAGCTTATGTGTGTCTTTGCCTGATCTCAGTACAAAATCGTGCTTGTAGCTTAAGTCGACGCGATGTACCCAGGGAGAGTAAACGCTATAGGCTTCTGCATATTTGCCTTGTTGATTTTTTAAATAATCATTGGCATGCACATAGTCCATAAAACGGGTGCGATCGTCTGCTGAAACAAAGCGGAACTCATTGTTTGCCACTTCATCGTCAGTCGGGACATAGATTGCATCGTAGTTGTAACCGTCACTGTTGATATCGTTAACCGTCATATATGAGTAGTTGGCTCCACCGCGCCATCCTTCATAGATAAGGCTA
>SBFZ01000036.1 GCA_006227095.1 Bacteroidota bacterium
CCGAACTGGAGATTGACGCAAAGGTGATGCTTGACACCCTTATGCTGGGCACTCCGTCATTGTCACCGGAGAAGTCGAGGGAGCTTTACTTTGCAGTACTGGCTGATCATCCGGGCATCAGGTCAAAGAGGAAGCAGTACGAGGCAGTGAGGGATGATCCCTACTACAATGCGCTGCAGATAAAGTTTGCCTATGCTGTTACCTGCCACAAGTCGCAGGGAGGTCAGTGGGAGAGGGTCTTCATTGACCAGGGGATGTTCAACAGGCAGGAACCGACCATTGACTACCTGAGGTGGTTTTATACCGCACTTACAA
The DNA here is from genome assembly GCA_006227095.1 of Bacteroidota bacterium. Classification (GTDB taxonomy): domain Bacteria; phylum Bacteroidota; class Bacteroidia; order Bacteroidales; family VadinHA17; genus SR-FBR-E99. The sequence goes on from SBFZ01000036.1 coordinate 316, forward strand.
GGGCGACGGACAAGGTATATCTTGTGAATTTCCCGGATAGCTTTTTCAGGCAGTAGTCAATAGACAATAGGCAATAGAGGGCCGATCCGCCAGCTGGCGGAGAAGGAGCCAGATTGCAGGGAGGCCATTACACTATTGTGGATTGATTATATTTGCGCAATCTTTTTTCTGAAGTGGATCTGACTGAAAAACTCACAAACAGAAGGATATTTCTTTTCTGGGGGCCTCTGGCGCTGACCTGGCTGATGATGGCCTTCGAGCAGCCATTCCTGATCGCATTCATCGCCAGGCTTGGAGAAACAAAGGTTAACCTGGCTGCCTTTGGTATTGCGGGGTCATTTGCAATGATCATTGAGGCGCCGATCATTATGCTGATGAGTGCCTCGACTGCCCTGGTGACCGGACGGCATTCATACAGGAAGCTGAAGCATTTTACTGATATCCTGAATGCAGGGGTGACGGGGGTACAGCTGATAATGCTGATTCCTCCGGTCTTCAATTTCATTGTAGTCAGGCTGATGGGAGTGCCTGAAGATGTGGCAAGGATTGCACACATTGCCCTTCTCATCTTCCTGCCCTGGGCTGCATCAATCGGGTACAGGCGGTTTTACCAGGGCATTCTCATAAGGAACAATCTTACCAGGAGGGTTACATACGGTACCATGGTTCGTCTTACGGTGATTGTCATTGCCGGGTTGCTTTTTTACCACGCCGGCATAAAGGGAGCATATGTAGGTGCCGCGGCAATGTCAATGGCGGTTCTGGCCGAAGCGATAGCCACACGCCTGATGGCTTCAGCCACAATCGGGAGACTGCTTCAGGAGGAAGACACCGAAAACGGTCATCTGGGCCTCAGAGCGATAACAAAGTTCTATTATCCCCTGGCAATTACCTCATTGCTGTCACTGGGAGTGCACCCCTTCGTGACTTTTTTCATGGGGAGGAGCCTCATGCCTGTGGAGTCACTGGCGGTCCTTCCTGTTGTGGGTTCGCTGGTTTTCATCTTCCGCAGCCTCGGCCTTTCATACCAGGAGGTTAATATTGCCCTGATCGGGAAGCAGAGGCAGAATTACACACCCCTGAGGAATTATGCGATTTATCTTGGAGTGGTCGTGACGGTACTGATATCTGTCATTGCCTTCACTCCGCTTGCTGACCTGTGGTTCAGGGATGTCTCAGGCCTGACGGAGGAACTGGCAGTTCTTTCATACCTTCCGCTTCAGATCATGATACTCCTGCCGGCGCTGACCGTACTGCTGAATTTCCAGCGATCGCTTCTGGTCATCAACGGCACAACCGGTCCCATCTCAAAGGCCACCGCCGTGGAGCTGGTCACAATCATACTTGTACTTCTTGTCTGCGTCATCTTCCTGAATCTTATCGGAGCGGTCGCCGCCTCCATTGCCTTTGTAATCGGAAAAGGACTCTCAACCCTTTACCTGATGCCGTGGCAGAAGAGGGTGCTGAAGAAATGGAATGTCTGACCAGATGGCAGCTGGATCGGCAACCGTCTCAGGATGAGCCGGAGCATCATAACCCCCAAGTTGATTATGACTGACCATTTGCGGGGATGGCAACCATCTCCGGAGGAACCGGAGCATCATAACCGGCAGGCGGAACATGACTGACCATTTGCGGGGATGGCAGCTGTCTCCGGATGAGCCGGGAAGGATAACCGCCAGGCTGACCATGACTCATAATTTTCCGGAATCAGAGCCGGACAGATCAGGTTATTCCCCGATGATCTTTACAAGGATTCTTTTCCGGCGCATGCCATCATACTCTCCGTAGAAGATCTGCTCCCAGGTTCCGAAATCGAGCTTGCCGCTGGTGACGGCGACGACTACCTCGCGTCCCATCAGCTGACGCTTCATGTGGGCATCGGCGTTGTCTTCAAAGCCGTTATGCCTGTACTGTGAGTGCGGTTTCTCAGGCGCCAGCTTCTCAAGCCATATCTCAAAATCATGGTGCAGTCCGCTTTCGTCATCATTGATGAATACCGAGCTGGTTATATGCATTGAGTTTACAAGTACCAGCCCCTCCCTGATTCCGCTTTCATGCAGGCATTGTTCAACCTGCCTGGTGATGTTGATATAGTCCCTGCGATGGGGTGTTTCGATGGTTATCTCCTTCCGGTAAGACTTCATTTCAGGCTCCTGTTTTAAAGGTTCAGGGCAGCTATGACGGCATTGATCCTGTCGTCAAGTTCCTTCCAGAGTTTATCGAATTCAGCGGTATTGCTCATGGCGGTATTTGCGCTGAAGTAGAATTTTATCTTCGGCTCTGTGCCTGACGGACGAACCGATATCTTGGTTCCGTCAGCAAGGAAGAACTGCAGCACATTTGACTTCTCCAGCAGGAGGGGTGTCTTCGTGCCGGAGACAAGGTCAGCAGACAGTTGTGACAGGTAATCATCGATCCTGACAACCCTGCTGCCGGCGATTTCTGCCGGCGGATTATTGCGGTATCCTTCCATCATCTTCCTTATTTCTCCGGCTCCCTCGGCTCCCTTTCTTACCACGTTGACCAGCTTCTCGCGGAAGAGGCCGTATTCAGCGTATATGTCAAGGAGGAGTTCCCACAGCGATTTGCCCCTGTCGGCTGCCCATGCTGCTGTTTCTGCTGTAAGGGCGCAGGAGGCAACACCGTCCTTGTCCCTTACATAGTCTCCGGGAAGATAACCGAAGCTCTCCTCGCCACCCCCGATGTATTTTTCCTTCCCTTCAAGGTCACGCATGAGGGCGGCAAAGTACTTGAACCCGGTGAGTACGTTGTAGCACTTCACACCGTTCATCTCCGCAATCCGGTCCAACAGGTCAGAGGTCACTATGGTATTTATAATATACTCATTACCCCTTAGCGTTCCGTTCTGCTTCATCTGTGATATGATGTACCAGGTAAGAAGTGCTCCGGTCTGGTTTCCGTTCAGCAGGATGAACTCCCCTGAAGGTTTTCTGACGGCTATACCCAGGCGGTCTGCATCCGGATCGGTGGCCATGACCAGGTCTGCCTTCTTCTCCCGGGCCAGGTCAAGGGCCATGGAGAGGGCGTCGGGCTCCTCAGGGTTTGGCGAGCGCAGTGTGGGGAAGTTACCGTCAGTAATGCTCTGCTCCTCAACTGACCATACATTGTTAAACCCATACATTCTCAAGGCCTCGGGAACCATTTTGTAACCGGTGCCGTGAAGGGGTGTATAGACAATTCCCATACCGGCATTCCTGCGGATTATTTCAGGATTGAGACTCAGTTTAAGCACCTCGTCAAGATACCTTTTGTCTGTCTCCTCACCGAGCATTATGATCTTTTCGGTGTTGCCGCCGCTGGCTATCTCTGATACAGATTTAATGCTGCGTACTTCATCTATTATCCCCTTGTCATGCGGCGATACCACCTGTCCGCCGTCATTCCAAGAGACCTTGTACCCGTTGTATTCCTTCGGGTTATGTGAGGCCGTGATTATGACTCCGGCATCGCAGCCATAGATCCTGATGGCATAGGAGAGTTCGGGTGTCGGCCTGAGTGATTCAAAGAGATATGCGGTAAAACCGTTTGCGGTGAAGATATCAGCTGCAACCCTGGCGAAATAACTGCTGTTGTTCCGGCAGTCGTAAGCTATTGCCACCTTGATGGAAGAGGGATCTGCCGCATGCTTTTTCAGGTAGTTTGAGAGTCCCTGTGTGGCCATTCCCAGGGTATAGCGGTTCATCCGGTTGGTGCCGGCTCCCATTATACCGCGGAGTCCCCCGGTGCCGAATTCCAGGTCCTGGTAAAAGGCATCAACCAGTCCCTTTTCATCATTTTCCAGCATGTGCCTTACCTCATTGCGGGTAGGTTCATCAAACTCGTCGCCAAGCCATGAGGAGGCTTTCTTCCTGATTTCTTCGATATTTATCATGTAGCGTTGATTTTTGTGATACAGTTTATGAGGCTTGAGCGCCAGTGTGGAATTGAAAGGTTGTAAGTATCCTTTATTTTTCCCTTGTCAAGGACGCTGAAAGCTGGTCTGTTTACCCTTGAAGGCCAGGCAGAGCTTCTTACCGGGGTGACCTGGCAGGGTGAACCTGCCTCCCTGACAATCTCGCAGGCAAAATCATACCAGCTGCAGACACCCTCATTGGAATAGTTGAAAATTCCCGGTACGAAGTTGTGCCTGTTGCGGATCACTCCGCTGATAATCTCCATAATTGCAGCAGCCAGGTCAGCAGCATATGTCGGGGAACCGGCCTGGTCGAACACCACGCTGAGATCCTGTCCTGAACCGGCCTTGCGAAGGATGGTTTTAACGAAGTTGGAACCATGTTCGGAATATAGCCATGATGTCCTTATAATCAGCGTATTGGGCCATTTCATTGCAGCCAGTTCTCCTGCCAGCTTGCTGCGTCCGTAGGCTGAAGCGGGGGAAGTGGTGTCATCCTCGGTGTAGGGTACCGGGCTGCTTCCGTCGAAGACATAGTCAGTGGAGATATGTATAAGCCTGCATCCGGTTCCGCTGAGTGCACTGACAATGTTTTCCACTCCTGTGCCATTGATCAGGGTTGCGAGCTTCTCCTCATCCTCGGCCCGGTCTACTGCAGTATAGGCGGCACAGTTGATGACCCATGAAGGGCGGGCCTCTGCCATAAAAGCTGCTGTGGCACCTGCGTCGGTGATGTCAAGTTCGCCGGTATCGGTGAAGATGAATTCATATCCGCTGTAGCGGGGTGACAGTTCCCTGATCTCACTGCCCAGCTGCCCTGATGCTCCCGTGACAAGTATTGTTGTCATTCACTGAAGATGAAGTTTGACGTAATATCTTTAAAAAGAGGCTGATTCATGTCTTTGGGACTTATCACCGGAGGTGCCTCGCCGATCATCCAGTCGATCCCAAGTGCCGGGTCAAGTGCATTGATTCCCCGGTCATGTTCGGCCGAATACCTGTTGTCACATTTATAGAGTACTATCGCTTTTTCACTCAGTACCGAGAAACCGTGTGCAAAGCCTCTGGGGATCAGGAACTGAAGTTTTTTTTCAGAATCTATTATCAGGCCGAACCACTTTCTGAATGTCGGTGATCCACGCCTGAGGTCAAGGGCAACATCATAGATCCGCCCTTCGATTACCCTGATCAGTTTTGCCTGGGCGAATGGATCCTCCTGGTAGTGAAGCCCCCTGATGACACCCCTCGAAGAGCTTGATTCATTGTCCTGGACGGGTTCATATACGATCTCGTTATTACTGTATTTCAGCTTGTTGTAACTTTCGAAGAAATATCCCCTGGAATCATAGAAGACATCAGGTTCAATTATAAGGAGGCCGGGAAATTCTGTATTGTGTACTTTCATTTTCAGGCCTGTTCGTTTGCCACTTTGAGAAGATACTGTCCGTACTGGCTCTTTGCCAGTGGTTTGGCCAGTTCAAGGAGTTGCTCACGCCCTATGAATCCGCTCTTGTATGCTATTTCCTCGATGCAGGAGGCACTCAGTCCCTGTCTCTGCTCGAGGGTGGCAATGAAGTTTGAGGCCTGCAGCAGGCTGTCAAAGGTTCCGGTATCAAGCCATGCCATTCCCCGTCCCAGCAGCTTCACCTCCAGTTTTCCTTCCTGCAGGTATAGCCTGTTAAGGTCAGTTATCTCCAGCTCACCGCGCGGAGATGGTTTCAGTGCCCGAGCACGGGCGGCAACAGTGTTGTCATAGAAGTAGAGTCCGGTGACCGCATAGTTGGATTTTGGCTTCAGCGGTTTTTCCTCTATGCTTACCGCTTTCAGGTTCCTGTCAAATTCAACAACACCGTACCGTTCCGGGTCATTGACGGCATAGCCGAAGACCACGGCACCTTCCTTCAGCGCGGCAGCCTGTTTGAGGATACCGCCGAACCCCTGTCCGTAGAAGATATTGTCGCCAAGGATCATGCACACGTTGTCATCACCTATGAAATCTTCACCTATGATGAATGCCTGTGCCAGTCCGTCAGGGGATGGTTGTTCACGATACGAAAAATCCATTCCCAGTCTTTTGCCGTCGCCGAGCAGCGCCCTGAAGCTGGGCAGGTCACGCGGAGTGGAGATGATCAGAATATCCCGTATTCCGGCAAGCATCAGTGCTGACAGGGGATAATATATCATCGGCTTGTCATAGACGGGAAGCAACTGTTTTGATATGGCTTCAGTGATAGGGTGAAGCCTTGTGCCGGAACCGCCGGCAAGGATAATGCCTTTCATCAGCAAATATTTAGTTATTCAGATGACAAAAATAGAAAAAAGTGCCGATCCTGACAGTGACACCGGAACAGCTTCCTCCTATTAATTCTTATATCCTGAAAATCTGTTCATTGTTCATGTCCGGATAAAAAAAATAATTATCTTTGCAACCTGATTTTAAA
>SBFZ01000099.1 GCA_006227095.1 Bacteroidota bacterium
AAGGGCGGATTCAACGGTTTCGACTTCATCAGCAAGATACTTTCCGGCCTCTGTCTCCGGGTCACCCGGTTTCTGCGCCAGGAGCCACAGGGCAAGCGGTTCAAGTCCCTTTTCCCGTGCAACGGAAGCACGCGTCTTTCGCTTCGGCCTGTATGGAAGGTAAAGATCCTCGAGTTGTGACATCGTCAGGGCGGCGTTGATCTTCGCGAGGAGTTCAGGTGTCATTTTCTCCTGCTCCTCAATTGATTTAATAACGGCCTCCCTCCTCTTTTCAAGCTCCTTCAGCCTCTCATATTCATCCCTGATCTCTGCGAGTTGCACCTCATTGAGGCTGCCGGTCACCTCCTTCCGGTACCGGCTGATGAACGGGATGGTTGCCCCGTCATCAAGCAGCCGCAGCGTGTTCTCGACCTGCCAGTCATGAAGCTGCAGTTTCTGTGCTATTGTCCTGATATGTGCCGAAGGGTCCATAGTGTATTATTCAATGTAAAGCACCAGTCCCTTGAGGTATTCACTCTCGGGGTGGTAGATATTTACCGGGTGGTCTGCAGGCTGACCGGTCTGATGCAGTATCCGCACATTCCTGCCGGTGTTTGCTGCTGCCACGAAGACCGACCGGCGGAAGTCATCGCGACTGACAACCTGCGAGCATGAAAAGGTAAAAAGGATTCCTCCGGGTTTGATCTTTTGAATTGCCATGGCATTGAGTCTCCTGTATCCCTGAAGTGCCTGGTTCAGAGCAGTCTGATGCTTTGCGAAGGCCGGAGGATCGAGAATTATGAGGTCATATTCGCGGTCCATTCCGGAGAGAAAACCGAAGGCGTCGGCGGTGAAAGACCTGTGCCTCGAGTCATCTCCGAAGTTGAGATTTATGTTTTCATCGGCCAGGGCTGTGGCTGCGGCTGAGCTGTCAACGGTATGGACAAGGCTGGCGTTGCTCATCGCATATACGGAGAAGCCTCCGGTATAGCCGAACATATTCAGTACCTTCCTGCCGTTGCTGTATTGTCTTAAAAGGCTGCGGCTGTCACGCTGGTCAATGAAGAATCCTGTCTTCTGACCCTTTTCCCAGTCTATTCTGAATTTGAACCCGTTCTCGGTGACCACTGTGCCTTTCCCAACAAGGCCACCTGAAGGGTCTCCGGCCAGGCCACCTGAAAGATCTCCGGCGAGGCCTCCTGCAAGATAACCGTTGACCGGATTCAGTTTTGCCATGAATGGCAGAGTGCCTTCACTCTTGTCATATACTGCCGTCACCAGTCCGCCGGTAACCTCAGGTATCAGGTCAGCTATCATCTGTCTGATATGCCAGAAACCGGCAGTATGGGCCTGCAGGACTGCCACGCTTCCATAGATGTCAACCACCAGTCCCGGCAGTCCGTCGCCCTCACCGTGCACCAGTCTCCATACGTTCGTGTCACTTCTGCCGGCGATGCCTGAATTTATCCTGTACCGGAAGGCATCTGCAAGCCTCTTTCTGAAGAATTCACGATCAATGCTGCATTTTTCAAAAGAGAGAATGCGTACTGCTATTGAACCAGGGGCCCAGTGGCCGGTGGCAAGGTATGTCTTATCCCAGGCATATATCTCTGCCACATCTCCCTCTTTCGGGTTGCCGCTGACCGAGGATATTGCCCCGGAGAAGATCCAGGGGTGGTATCTTCTGATCGACTGTTCCTTACCTTTTTTCAGGATAACGGTTGCCGGTGAAGTCGCCCTTCCCGTTTCCCCCGCCCGACCGGTTTTGCCGGCAGGGTCAGTGCCGGCTTTTCCGGCTTCTGATATTTTGCCGGCAGGGTCGGTGCCGCCTTTTCCGGTTTCTGATATTTTGCCGGCAGGGTCGGTGCCGGCTTTTCCGGTTTCTGATATTTTGCCGGCAGGGTCGGTGCCGCCTTTTCCGGTTTCTGATGTTCTGCCTCTGCCGGAACCGGCTCCGGGGATCCTGCTTCCGGCAGCCCTGGTCTTTCCGGCTCCGCCGGTATTATTATTATCATTCCTGGGCATTGCTCGTCAGCGGTTATGGTGTGTTTCCTTTCCGTTCAGGGCGAGGTAGATGCGGCGACATACCCAGGCGTCTGTTGCGGCGTAGAGCTGTTGAGGCTCTGTGAGCGCCGGCGCCTCCCAGTTGGATACCTGTTGTGATTTGGAGATTGAATATCCAAGTACAATGGCAGTAAGCTTCTTCAGTCCCAGCTCCTTTATTCCATGGTCTGAAACCATGTTCTGCAGGTCTGTGAATCCGTGCGGCTCGAAGTGGGTAAGCGCCCGCAGTGCCTTTATGTCATCCCTGATTGCAACCCCGGTCTTGATTATGCCGCGGTCAGAGAGAAGGCCTGCCAGTTCGGGCGGCAACCCAATCATGTTGAGCCTGAAAAGCCAGGCCCTGTCAGCGTCAGCCAGCTGGAGCAATGCAACCTGGTATCTCCTCCCCTTTTTGAATGACGGCCTGGTCTCGGTATCGAAGCCAAGCACTGCAGGTTTGCCGATATCGGCCATAGCCCGGTAGAACCTGTCCATATTGTCAACCAATGTTACCTTTCCCTCAAACTGCAGGAGCGGCAACTGCCTCAGTTCATCATCCGATATACTCTCACTGAATTGTCTCGTCATCATCCCGTTGTTCATTGTCATCGCTGACATCCCCCTCCGAATAGAGTACTGCATGAATTGCAGAGAGGACGTTCAGCAGCTTCTTTCCCCAGAACTCCTCGAAGTTCATCAGCACTTCCCATACTGCATCATTCATAACCTCCTCATTCCCGCTCCGGTAACTGACAATGAAGTCTTTCAGGTCCTGGTAGATATCTGAAAGATTCTCGGCAATGCTTCCGGTGTAAAGTCCGTCAGCCGGATCACCGGCGGCAACTATGACCGGGAATGGATCATTGTTACCCATCTTTGTGAGCAGGTTGTCATGCATTCTTGTCCAGTCGAATTCAGTCACGGTTTTTTCATTTGGAACCTCCAGCACCGGCTCCAGCATCGGGAGAAGCGTGGCCCTGAGGTATATGAAGGGCAGCAGCCGCTGCAGAACTTTCATTATCTCTATCCCGCTTATATCCGCCGTCGACTCAAGGTATTTGCAGTACTCGTTTGCCGAGGCGGCGAATTCAACCACCTGCCGTGAATAAATGACCTTTTCCTCTTTTTCCATCTTCCTTATTGAAGCAACGTGACAAAAGTATTCATTTCAGCCTTAAAAACAGGGATGTGTTGATAAAAGGGGAACCGTTACTTTTTCCAGGTGAGTTTATGGTCATCGTCATAGACCAGTTTTTCATGGTCGAGGAGCCACCTCATGACCCTTACGGTTTTTTCACGGGGTAGTTCCATCCGAGCCTCCAGTTCCTCGGGTCTCAGCGGGGTATCCCCCACCAGTTCCTTGATCTTGTCAATAATAATATCGAACTCGTATTTGCTCAGTTCAAGCTCATTCCTTTCCTGGCATGTGTCGCACAGGCCGCATCTTCCCGACTCTTCTCCGAAGTAGGCTGTCAGGAAGGCAGGCCGGCACCGTGTTTTATTGTCTGCATACTCGGTGATTCTCTCAACCCGTTCGATATAGTTCTCCTTTACTCTCAGGTACACTTCAGGCGAAATCCTCAGGTGACTTCTGTCAAGCCTCTCCTCGGTGAAGATCACCAGCGGGCTTTTCTTTCCCGGGATAAAGTGTATTATCCCCTGCGATGAAAGCCTGAGGAGATACTGGTAAATTGCCTCCCGTGTGAGTCCTGACCTGGCGGCGAGGGTCTCTTCGTTCACCGGGACAAACTCAGAAAACATGCCGCTGTAGGTCCGGAGCAACAGTTTTATGAACCTGTCATATTCCTCATTGGCCACCTGGAATTTATAAAGATCATCACGGCTGACAACGAAGTGCACCCGGGAGGGGTTATTGATCTCATCTGTAAACTCAAGGTATCCCTCCTTCTGAAGGAAGCTCAGGCTGTTGTATGTCTCGGTGACCGAGAAGCGGAATGCTGTCACAAACTTCCACAGGTCGAAGTCGTGGACGCTGTTTTTCCCTGACCCGACGGGAAGCTGGTAGAAGTTTCCGAGAGCCTCATAAACATCCTTTATTTTCTCCACCGGGGGGAATTTTATCCGTACCGAGTCAGCCAGTTTTCTCTTTTCATCCTCAGACCAGAGGAGCACTGCGAACGATGGTTTGCCGTCGCGACCAGCCCGGCCTGACTCCTGGTAGTATGCCTCAATGGAGTCAGGGCAGTCCCAGTGTATGACGAACCGGACGTCGGCCTTGTCAATGCCCATTCCGAAGGCGTTTGTAGCCACAATAACGCGGGTTTCGCCTGAGCTCCATGAAGTTTGTTTTCTGTCACGCATCTCCTGGGGCAGGCCTGCATGGTAGAAATCGGCCCTGATCTGGTTTGCCACAAGAAGCTCTGCCACCTCCTTTGACCTTTTCCTGCTGCTGACATAGATGATGCCGCTTCCCTGTTCCTTTTTAAGGCTGCGCAGCACATATGCACTTTTGTCTTCTATCTCCCTGACCATGTATGTTATGTTGGAGCGGCGGAAGCTGGTCTTCAGCACCTTCGGGTCCTTCATCCTTAGGCGTGAGATGATGTCATCAACAACACGCGGGGTTGCAGTGGCGGTCAGTGCCAGGAAGGGCACCTCCTCATTCATCAGATCCCTTATTGCGGCAATATGGAGGTATGAAGGCCTGAAATCATACCCCCACTGAGAGATGCAGTGGGCTTCATCAACCGCCACCAGTGTAAAGTTGAACCTGGGCAGCCGGGCCCGGAAGAGGGGTGTCTGCAGCCTTTCAGGACTGACGTATAACAGGCGGTAATCGCCGTAGAGGCAGTTGTCAAGTGAAATTTCCACCTCTTCACGGCTCATACCGCTATGTATGGCCATAGCCTTGATATTCATTGTCTTCAGCCTGGCAACCTGGTCTTTCATCAGGGCTATAAGTGGTGTGATGACGAGGCACAGCCCTTCTGAAGCCACCGGAGGCACCTGGTAAGTGACAGATTTTCCTCCGCCGGTCGGGAGAAGGCCCACAACGTCCTTTCCGGAGACCACAGATTCAATGATCTCCTCCTGCATCGGCCTGAAGGAGGTGAACCCCCAGTACCTTGCCAGTGTCTCCCTGTAGATATCCGGCAGCATTGGTTTTACGGGCTGTTTAATACAAATTTAATAACTCAATCGTACTTTTAACCTTTTATTGACATTTAAGATATGCCGGTGCTTATCAATTTTTTGTAATTTTCGCCCCATAAAAAACCTTGCCCGATGTCATTCTCTGAAGATAAACTGTTGTTTGAAGGCCTGACCTTCGATGATGTGCTTCTCCTCCCTGCCTACTCGGAGATAAGACCCCGTGACGTTGATCTCAGATCAAGGTTCACACGGAACATAGTAATCAATACGCCTATTGTCTCGGCTGCCATGGACACCGTGACCGAGGCTGAGCTGGCCATAGCCATTGCCCGTGAGGGTGGCATAGGCGTGATTCACAAGAACATGTCGGTAGGTCAGCAGGCTGCCCAGGTGAGAAAGGTGAAGCGCGCCGAGAGTGTCATGATCTTTGACCCCGTCACCATAGCCGACAATGCCACGGTGGCCGATGCGCTGGCACTAATGAAGGAATTCAAGATCGGCGGCATACCTGTGATACGTGAAGACGGAGCCCTTGCCGGTATTGTCACCAACCGTGATCTCCGTTTCGAGACAGACTTTTCAAGACGTATCATGGAGATAATGACTCCGCTTGAGAAGCTTATTACGCTGAGTCACCAGACTGACCTGGCTGCTGCTGCGGAGATACTTCAGAAGCATAAGATAGAAAAGCTCCCGATTATTGATGATAAGGGAAGGCTCAAGGGGCTGGTGACATACAAGGATATTACAAAGGCGAAGGACAGGCCCAATTCATGCAAGGATGACAAGGGACGGCTGAGGGTTGCCGCTGCCGTTGGAATCGCAGCCAATACACTCTCCCGGGTTGAGGCACTTGTCGGAGCCGGTGTTGATGCCATCGCCATTGACACTGCCCATGGTCACACGAAGAGTGTGATAGAGATGCTCAGGGAGATAAAGAAAATCTTCCCCGGCACCGAGGTCGTGGTTGGAAACATAGGCACCGCCGAAGCAGCAAAGAGGCTGGTTGATGAGGGTGCCGACGCTGTCAAGGTGGGTATCGGACCCGGATCAATATGCACCACCAGGGTCGTGGCAGGTGTGGGTGTACCGCAGTTGTCGGCAATCTATAATGTATCACATGCCATCGAGGGCAGTGGTGTGCCTGTTATTGCTGACGGTGGCATCCGCTATTCGGGTGACATTGTCAAGGCTATTGCCGCCGGTGCTGACAGTGTAATGGCCGGATCTCTTTTCGCCGGTGTGGAAGAGTCACCCGGTGAGACAATCATCTACAATGGCAGGAAATTCAAGACATACAGGGGTATGGGTTCCGTTGAGGCCATGCAGATGGGTTCCAAGGACAGGTACTTCCAGGATATGGAGGATGACATCCACAAACTGGTGCCGGAAGGGATCACAGCGCGGGTACCCTACAAGGGCACTCTTACCGAGGTGATCTACCAGTTCCTTGGCGGGCTCCGCTCCGGGATGGGATACTGCGGCGCGCAGGATATTGCTGCCCTCAAGAAAGACGGACGCTTTGTGA
>SBFZ01000376.1 GCA_006227095.1 Bacteroidota bacterium
GGCCCACCAGGCGGAACCGCACCTTCGCATCCTCCAGAAGCGCCTCGCCGAAGAGGTGACGGTAATGGCGCACTCGCGTGAAGACTACGATGCTGCGGTGGAAGCCTCACAGATACTTTTCGGCAAAGGTACCACGGAGCAGCTTCAGCGCATGGACGAAAGTACTTTCCTTGCGGTATTCGAAGGGGTGCCGATGTTTGATGTCAGCTCCGCTGTTATCAGCCAGGGGGTGACCATCTCCGACCTCTGTGCCGTGCACACGAAGGTGGCAGAATCAAAGGGCGAGTTCCGCCGCCTCATCCAGGGCGGGGGTGTGAGCCTCAACAAGGGCAAGGTTGACAACGCGGAGATGATAATTACTCCGGAACACCTCCTGAACAACAAGTACCTCCTCCTTCAGAAGGGGAAGAAGAACTATTTCCTCATCAGGGCAGTATGAATCAGGTCGCCTCAGCCTGGTGCAAACAGTATCATCTGAAAACCGGAAGAAATGAAAAACAATATCAGGGCTGAATTCAGGACCGACTCCGTTGATCTTATCAATTTCTTCATCAGGCATTTCCGGAAGTTCATAATTGCCGGCATTGCCGCAGCAGTGATTTCTGCGATAGTCTCCCTGCTGCTGAAGCCATTGTACGAGTCCACCGTTATTCTCTATCCCTCATCAAACATCACCGAGGCGAGCACCCTGCTTGGAGAGGCTTCATCACGGGCGGCCCTGTTCGGAGATGACGATGCCACTGAGAAACTTATCCAGGTGATCGAAAGTGAGCAGGTAAGGGATTACCTGAAGCAGAAGTATGATCTCGCACGGCATTACAACATAAAGCCAGGCGAAAGGTACCCGAACACCCTGCTGGCAGAAAAGATGGACAAGTATCTGCGTTGCACCAAAACCTCCTTCGGCTCTGTTGAGATAAGCGTGCGTGACCGCGACAGGGAGATTGCATGTGCCATGGCCAATGACATGGCGGCAAGGGCAGATACCATATTCAATAATCTGCAGCGCGGGGCAGCCTTTGTCATGCTTGATGAGATAACCCGCAGCTATGAGCTCCAGGACCGCCTGGTCAGGCAGTATGAAGATTCCCTGAGGATCCAGGGCGGCTCGGCTGCCTTCAGGATTTATTCCACCCTGGAAACGGAGACCGAGTACCTTGGGCTGATGCGGGGTAAATACCTGGAGGCACTGGCGATGAGCCGCCAGACCATGCCATACACCCTCGTGGTTGACAGGGCGGTGGTGGCGGAAAAGAAAGCCTGGCCCCGCCGCAGCATAATGGTACTGGTATCAACAGTATCCGTGCTTCTTCTTCTGGCGCTGGTGCTGTTCGTTGTGGAAGGGGTGAAGCTTCACAGGGCTGATGACCGGCAGTGAACTGCTTATATTGATCATCCCTGCAGCGCTGGCGGTAATACTGCTGGCCCTGCTCTCCCTCGAGAACCTGCTCCTGCTTACACTCTTTCTGACACCCCTGTCGCTTCAGCTCAGCCTTATCACCGGGGGAACCGGCATTGACCTGTCAGTCCCCACGGAACCCGTATTGGCACTGGTATTGCTGATAACCATCTTCAAGCTGGTTGTCACACGAGAGTTTCCGCCCCGGTTGCTGAGGCATCCTGTAACCATCCTTGTGGCTGTCTGGCTTTTATGGACACTGGTGACATCGGTTACCTCCACCATGCCGGCAGTATCATTCAAGACCCTGGCTTACAGGCTCTGGTTCACGGCAGGATTCTACCTCGTGGCAGCCACGATTGCCGGCCGGGAAAGGTTCAGGGAGCGATATGTCATTGCATATGCTCTCGGGCTGGCTGTGGTTGTGGTATATTTCATCGTCAGGGTTCAGGGAGCAGGACTGCTGAATCAGCAGTTTGCGCACTCGGCATGCTATCCGTTCTACAAGGACCACACTTCCTTCGGTGCATCGATGGCATTCCTGCTGCCTCCGCTGGCAGCAATGTTCTTTGCCGGGCGGGGGATGTTAAAAAGGAGTATCGTTGGTGGTCTGATACTCCTGTTCCTTGCCGGCTTTATACTGTCATACAGCAGGGCCGCCTGGGTGAGCCTCATAGCCGCTGCTGCAATGGCACTGATACTCTGGATCAGGATGCCCGTAAAGCTGCTCTCGATATCAGCTGCACTGTTCATTGCAGCGCTTGTCCTGTCTGCAGGCTGGATATGGCAGAGGATGGACAGCACCACCCAGGACTCATCGGCTGACCTTGGACAGCATCTCCGTTCTGCTTCAAACATATCAACCGACCAGTCCAACCTGGAACGTATCAACAGGTGGAAATGCGCCCTCAGGATGTTCACGGAGAAGCCGCATACAGGATGGGGTCCGGGGACATATCAGTTCAAATACGGGCCATTCCAGAAAGCGTCTGAGAGGACCGCCATCAGTACAGACTTCGGCGATGCCGGCAATGCCCACAGTGAATACCTGGGAACACTGAGTGAATCGGGATGGCCGGGGGCATTGTTGTTTCTCTCACTGGTGCTTGGTGCAATGATCACAGGCTTAAAGGTCTGGTACAGGCTGGAAAGGGGAGCCTCCGGATACTTTGCCCTTGCCGTTCTGACCGGCCTGGCAACCTATGCAATTCACGGCATAATGAACAGCTTCCTTGACAGTGACAAGATAGCTGCCCTCTGGTGGGGATTCACTGCCATTGTTGTGGCAATGGACCTGCAGCACAGCAGTCAGGAGGAAGCGGATCCCCGCAAAGAATCCGGGGCAGCCTGATATGCCAACGCCCGTTTTCAGAACGCTGTTTGTTCAGGGAATCTCTATTGCCAGGATTGAGACATCATCAAACAGCCGGGAATTGCCGGTGCTGATATCGATGTCACTTATCAGCGAATCAATGTTGTCAGAAAGGGGTTTCCGGTTCGGGAAATGCTTCACCAGAGGTGAGATTCCCAGGTCCATGCCGCTCTCATCCTTCAGTTCAGAAAGGCCGTCAGTGTAGCAGATGATCTTCGTGGGATTCTGTACCTGCAGGGTCTCTGTTCTGACACAGGGCATCTCGTCAAGCATGCCTACCCCCACGCATGACTGCTTCAGCACTGACGAATTTCCGGTAACCGTATTGATGATAACCGGCGGGTTGTGTGCGGCATTGACATACTCCAGCACCCTGGTCTTAACATTATATCTTGCAAGGAATAGCGTGATGAAACGCTCTCCTGCAGAGTTGGTCACAACCAGTGTATTGAGTTTCCTTATCAGGTCGGTGAAACCTGCGTCAGCAGTAAACAGGGCGCGGAGACTTGCCTGGAAGTTTGACATCAGCAGCGCTGCAGACATACCCTTGCCTGATACATCAGCAATGCAGAAACCGATTACATCTTCGGAAAGCTGCATGAAGTCATAGTAGTCGCCTCCAACCTCATAATGCGGGTAGTAAAAACCCCTTGCCCTTATGGTATCATCAGACGGAAGCCTGGTGTTGTCAGGGATGAGCATCATCTGCATGCGGGCTGCCAGCTCGAGCTCCCTGCGCACTGCCTCCTGCCTCAGACTCTCCTGGAACAGCCTCTGGTTCTCGATGGCAACAACGATGATACCCGATATGGTCTGGATGAAATTCAGATGCTTTATCAGCGGACTCATCCCTTCACCCTCCTCGTCGATATCACCTATGAGCACGTATGCTGACGGCTCATTATTGTGAAGAACTGGTATAATAAAGTCAACAGCGGTGAAGTGTTTCTGAACCACCTCTGTTTGTATCTCCCTGAAGCAGAGGAGGTCACGCTCTACGTTTATTGAATTTCCCAGGGAACCGGGGAAGCCGGAGTTGAGCAGGGGTTCCCAATGCTCCCCGTGTTTGAAAAGGAGGATTTTACCGATTCCCAGCTCGTCACGGAGGATTGATTCGTACTTCCTGAGCAGTTCAGGGGTAGGGAGGTTTGCGTTGATGGAGAGGGTAATATCGAGCAGGGCGTCGAGTTTGAATTTCGACATCTTAAGCCTGTCTTTCGGAAGCCTGCCCTCTCTCATGGCCCCGTCAGCCCTTTACTCTTTCAATGTATGAACGGTCACGCGTATCTATGCGGATCTTGTCTCCCACGTTGACAAAGAGGGGTACCATGATGGTAGAGCCGGTCTCAATTGTTGCCGGTTTAAGGGTGTTGGTGGCAGTATCACCACGTAGTCCGGGTTCCGAATAGGTCACCTCCATTACAACGTTTACCGGGAGGTCAACAAGGAGTACATTTTCGGTGTCTGCATGTACAACAACTTCAACTGTTGTTCCCTCCTTGAGTAGGTCACTGTTTTCGATCATTGATTCGGGAACCGTGATCTGCTCGAATGTCTCATTGTGCATGAGGTGATATCCCATGTCATCATTGTAAAGGAACTGGTGTGGTCTCCGTTCAACCCTTGCCACATTGACCTTTACTCCTGAGTTAAAGGTATTGTCTATCACCTTTCCTGAGGTAACGTTCTTGAGTTTTGTACGCACGAAAGCCGGACCCTTTCCCGGTTTTACATGCTGAAACTGGACAATGGTATAAAGGTCATTGTTGAATTCTATCACCATTCCGTTCCTGAAATCTGCGGTTGTAGCCATAAAAAATCTTCTGTTCTTGTTTATTGGTCCATAAATCTGAGGGGCGTCCTAAGCCCTTCATAGCTTGTCATATCCACGTGAAATGACCCCACAAAGATATCAAATCGTACTTTAACCGGTAAAAAATTTTCATCGGCGGTAAACCACATTGCCATATCCTCTTCCGTTTTGAAGACCCGCCCGACCTCCGTGACGGGGTGGAAACGGTGGCATTCTATGCGGCTCCCCTTCAGCCTGATGGTCTCTTTTCCCTTGTACCTCAGTATTATGGGATACAGTTCGTCAGCAAACCATGTCATCATTGTATAGGTTTCGCCGGGGACGAGCTCACCTCCGTCTGCGAGGTAGTATTTCCTGAACCAGTAGAAACAGGAAACGATGTCAAGCAATCCCTTCGGTCCGGTGTGACTGCCGGTAAGATCACTGAAAACGAGGGTGGAGTCACTCCTTGTTCGGTGGTCAAAGCCTACTTCATTGTATTTCCGGTATCGCCCCTCCTGGATGTTCCTGATGGTAAATACCGGAAGGTCATTTTCCGGGTCAATGTAGCTTTCGTATACATCCCTTACCTTGTACAGGGCATCGGCAAGACCGGTAGTCTGGCCTGACACTGCGGCATGCCAGACAGGCTTCCCCTTGTAGAAAGCCTCCTTGATCTCGAGTGAGGCCACCCCGCTGCCGACAATACCGTATCTGATCTGGTATGTGATTTTTTCGCCTGGCAGGTAAGGCTGTTTCTGTCCGGAGAGTAACTGAAGTCCCGCAGTAAAGATTGTCAGTACCGTTATGATCGTCTTCTTCATGACTGATTCTGCTCTATCAGGGAATAAGCTTTTTCGGGATGGTGGCAATGAACTCCTTGAGGTAATAGGGTTCGAAGTAGGCCAGGTCTTCAAAATGCTTATTCCTCATCGCATTTACCGAGGGGATGTGCAAATATGATGCCGAGAGCCGGAAGCCCGGTTCAAAGGTTGCATTGGGCCCTTTGATTATGCCGATGCATTTTTCCGAACCGTTTCCAAAAAATATCACCCGGTTTTCGGCCAGGATATCACTGAAAGAATCCTCATCTATTATCCTTGCCGATGTCTCCCTGACAACAGTTCCGTCAGGGCTGAACAGGGCGTTGTAGACTTCCATCCGCCGTGCATCTATCATCGGGCAGAGGAGGGTTTCTTCCGGGAGGCCTTCGGGATGCTGACTCATATACCCGCTGCACATTGCAGCCAGGGTGTTTATCCCGATCAGGGGTATCCCTGCTCCGAAGGCAATACCCTTGGCTGCCGAGACTCCGATCCTCAGCCCGGTGTATGACCCCGGGCCCTTGCTCACGGCTACTGCTTCAAGGTCAGAGGCAGTGACACGGTGCTCTTCCATCAGCTTCTGTATTATTACAGTAAGCTGTGATGCATGTGACATCCCGGGAGGAGCTTCGGCCACCCCGATGACTTCATGCTCATCACACAGCGCAGCGGAGCAGCTCGCCGTGGCAGTCTCAATACAGAGGATCATTGAAATATTTCAGTATCGGTCCCTACTTCTTTTTCTTTTCAGTGGAAAAGAGCTCTTCCTTGTCAACAACCTCTATGAGGGTGGAGTCTGCAAGTTTCTTCGATATGGCACTGAAGGGCTGCGTGATCACATCCTCACCCTCGGTGAGACCGCTCAGGATCTCAATGTTGACGTTGTCCTGTATGCCGGTTTTGACATCGCGTGCCAGCGCATATGTGCCATCTGAGACAAACACCAGTGTCCGGATATCACTTTTTGCTGCCGGATCAACATTGGCAGTGTCGGTGCGGGTGGTGACAGCCTGTATGGGAACTGTCAGTGCTCCGGTCTTGCTGCTGGTATAGATATCAACGGATGCAGACATGCCGGGCCTGAACGGACTGGGGTTGTTTTCGCTGATAAGATCAATGTATGATTCCTTCAGGATCAGTATCCTGACCTTGAAGTTGGTTACCTGGTCAGAGGTTGTTCCGAGGGTATTGGCCGAGTTGGCTATCTCGGTGACCACCCCCTTGAAATCGCGGTCAAGATAGGCATCCACCTCTACTACTGAGGTATCACCTGG
>SBFZ01000283.1 GCA_006227095.1 Bacteroidota bacterium
GAAATATTTATCCACAAGATGTTGCTGATAAATTAATGGCAGCGGTTTGAAAATAAGTTAATTTTTATATCTTTGCAGTCCGAAAAACAGAGATCCGGCGGGGCCCGCAGAAGAGTCATGCACAGAGGAGCATGTCCGCCTCACGGAGTAATATAAGAGAGTTTGAAAATGTACGCAATCGTTGAAATTGCAGGCCAGCAGTTCAAGGTCGAAGAGGGAAGGAAGATATTTGTTCACCGTCTGGATGTTGCTGAAGGCGAAACTGTAGAGTTTGAAAAAGTTCTCCTTACCGATAATGACGGAACCATTACCGTCGGCGGTCCCCTTGTTCCCGACACCGTTGTTGAGGGAAAGGTACTTGCCCATGTAAGGGGAGACAAGGTTATCATCTTCAAGAAGAAGAGAAGAAAAGGTTATCAGAAGAGAACCGGGCACCGTCAGGATTTCTCCCAGGTGGAGATAATGAGGATTGGTGCTGCAGGAGAAGCGAAGAAGAAAGCTGCTCCGAAAGCTGAAAAGAAAGTAGCCGAGGCACCCGTTGCCGAAGAGGTGAAAGCAGAAGTAAAGAAGGCACCGGCTAAAAAAGCTGCAGCCAGTAAGGAACCGGCTGAAAAGAAGGAAGCCGTAAAGAAGGAAACTGTAAAGAAAGCCCCTGCAAAAAGCAAGAAGAAGCCGGAACAGGAATAATTGAAAAACAGTAAAAGGAAAACGATATGGCACACAAGAAAGGTGTAGGTAGTTCACGTAACGGCCGCGATTCAGAAAGCAAAAGGCTTGGTGTCAAGCTCTTCGGAGGTCAGGCAGTAAAGGCAGGCAGCATCATCGTCCGCCAGCGCGGTACCAGGCACAACCCTGGTGAAAACGTCGGTCTGGGTAAGGATCATACCCTCTTTGCACTCATTGACGGGACCGTTGAATTCAAAAAGAAGAGTGACAACAAATCTTATGTCTCGGTTAAACCCGTAGCAGAATAAGATATACTCAGCTTACAGCAACTCCTGAAAAATACGCGGAAGCGCATCTTTTCAGGAGTTTTTGTTTTAATTTTACCCCGCTTACTACAAAAATTCCTTCCGTCATGCTTACAATCAATCTTATCCGCGAACAGTCATCGTTTGTGACAGAGCGA
Organism: Bacteroidota bacterium; assembly: GCA_006227095.1. Lineage (GTDB taxonomy): Bacteria > Bacteroidota > Bacteroidia > Bacteroidales > VadinHA17 > SR-FBR-E99. The sequence continues at coordinate 1,130 of SBFZ01000283.1, forward strand.
CTGAAAGTCAAAAACTTTGATGCCACAGAGATCGTGCAGCACGTTCTTGACCTTGACCGTCGCCGGCGCGAGCTTCAGGCTGAGAGTGATTCCATCCAGGCAGAGCTCAACACACTGTCGCGTGAGATAGGCTCAATGATGAAGGAAGGGCGGAAGGAGGAGGCTGAGACTTCACGCCGGGGGATAGGCGCCATGAAGGAGAAGCAGAAGCAGCTTGCCGATACGCTTGAAGATGTGACACGCGAGATGCAGGAGGAACTGGTGAGGCTGCCCAACCTGCCACACGCGCTTGTTGCCCCTGGCCGGAGTGCTGAAGACAATGTCGTGGTTCGCAGCGGGGGCACCGTTCCCGAGCTGCATGCCGGCGCTGTTGCCCACTGGGAACTGATAAAGAAATATGACATCATTGACTTTGACCTGGGTATCAAGATCACCGGCGCCGGCTTCCCTGTCTACAAGGGAAAGGGTGCGAAGCTCCAGAGAGCGCTGATAAACTTCTTTCTTGACCAGGGTGAAAAGGCGGGTTACCGTGAGATTGAGCCTCCCATAGTTGTCAACGAGGATTCCGGTTTCGGCACCGGCCAGCTCCCTGACAAGGAAGGACAGATGTACCATGTGGGCATTGATAACCTTTACATGATACCCACTGCCGAAGTGCCCATAACAAATATTTACCGTGATGTCATACTTGATGCCGGCGAGCTCCCCATACGCAACATGGGCTATACACCCTGCTTCCGTCGTGAGGCCGGTTCGTGGGGCGCACATGTGAGAGGGCTCAACAGGCTGCACCAGTTTGACAAGGTGGAGATAGTACAGATAGCTCATCCTGATAAGTCATACGATTCACTTGAGGAGATGGTCAGTCATGTTGAAAGCCTGCTTGTCAGGCTTGAGCTTCCATACCGTATTGTAAGGCTCTGTGGGGGTGACATGTCATTCACTTCGGCCATGACCTATGACTTTGAGGTCTGGTCAGCAGCACAGCAGCGCTGGCTGGAGGTAAGCTCAACGTCAAACTTCGAGGCATTCCAGGCCAACAGGCTCAAATGCCGGTTCAGGGAGAAAGGGGCCAAACAGACCACCCTCTGCCATACACTCAACGGAAGTGCCCTTGCCCTGCCACGCATCGTTGCCGCGCTGCTTGAAAACAACCAGACACCTGAAGGAATCAAAATACCCGCCGTGCTGGTACCGTATACCGGATTCGCAGTGATCAGCTGAGATCCATGAAGAAGAGTACGCAGGCATTCATCTATGCCTCCCTCTCGGTCATCCTCTGGGGAACCATCCCTACCGCCTTCAAGATAGCACTGGCCGAGCTGAGCATAGTGACCATGCTGGGTATCACAACCCTGGTCTCCACTGCAGTGCTTTTCATCATCATGGTCCTTACCGGCAAACTATCGCTTATCAGGCAGACCTCCGTCAGGGACCTTCTCTGGTCAGCACTTTTCGGCCTTATCAGCCCCGTAGGATATTACCTGATCCTCCTCACTGCCTACAGCCGTCTTCCCGGACAGGTAGCCCAGCCTATCAACATGATCTGGCCCATCATACTGGTCTTCTTCTCCATCCCCCTGCTGGGGCAGCGCATACCGGCACGCAGCTTTGTGGCATTATTCATAAGCCTTATAGGGGTTTACATCATTGCATCCCAGGGCGCACCTCTCAGCCCCGGACGGTCAGATACCCTCGGCGTCATGCTGGCCCTTGTAAGCGGTGTACTGTGGGCACTCTACTTCGTCCTTAATGTACGGGACAAACGGGATGAGTCTGTCAAGCTCTTTACCTCATTCCTCTTCGGTTCATTCTACATGCTGATACTCATGATATCCGGAGGGTCATTCAGCCAGGCTGCGAGCTTCAGGGGAATAGCTGCCTCGGCATATTGCGGATTCTTCGAGATGGGCATAACATTCTGGCTCTGGCTGAAGGCTCTGCAACTGTCTGAAACCACCGACAAGGTCAGCAACCTTGTCTATTTCGCCCCTTTCATTTCACTTCTCCTTCTCCATTTTATCATTGACGAACCGGTCTACTACACCACCCCTGTCGGCCTTCTGCTTATCATCGGCAGTGTCATCTACCAGAACAGGTCAGCAAAGGCCTAAACCAACCGGCACATTTTTTGTTACTTTTGCATCAAACCATACTGAAAATGAAACCTGCATGGGTACAGTCCCATAAAATAATGTCAGTTCCCGGGCAGGGCCCTTCTGATCAATAAAATGAAAAATTCATAAACGAATGAAAAAGATAATCCTTATATCCCTGCTGGTTATCCCTGTCCTTTTCGGATGCAAGAAAGACCCGGAACCTCAGGATGTATACACCCTCGAAGAGCGTGCACGTGACGGTCTGTATGACCTGATGAAATATGTATACCTGTGGTATAATACCATGCCTACTGTGAAGGCTTCAGACTTTGCAGGTCCGGAACAGATCCTGGAGGCATTGAGGTACAAGCCCACTGACAGGTGGAGCTTTGTGACCGACTATGAGAGTTTCATGGCCTCAATGCAGGGCAGCTTCGTTGGACACGGAATAAGGATGAGCCTTGATCCTGCCAATAATGTAAGGGTGGTGAGCCTTTACGAAGGTTCAGACCTCTGGCCCAAAGGGGTAAGAAGGGGATGGATAGTGAAGGAGATAAACGGTACACTGATTGCACCTATCTTCATTTCAGGCAACAATACCGCATACAATGATCTTATGGGGCCGGCCACTGCCGGTATCACCAATACTTTCAAGTTTGTCAATCCTGACGGACAGGAGCTCACTTACAGCTCCACCAAGGCAAGTTTCACCATCAATTCGGTAACAGCCTCAAAGATACTTGACCTTCCCGGCGGAAAGACAGGGTATCTTTGCTTTGAGACTTTCATCGAGCCGTCAGAGCAGGAGCTGAATGAGGCCTTTGCCAATTTCAAGGCCAACAATGTGACAGATCTTATCATTGACCTGCGCTACAACACCGGAGGATATATGGATATTGCCCAGCAGCTCTCAAGCCTCGTCCTGACCTGGGATGATACCACGAAGGTGTGCTACAAGCTTACATACAACAGCCTTGTCGGACCAGAGTGGAATGAGAGTTACAATTTTGTCAGGACGGAGAGTCCGCTGGGGCTTGACAGGGTTGTCTTCATCACCACCCGCAGCTCGGCATCGGCAAGTGAGGTGGTGATCAACAGCCTGAAGCCATATGTTGACGTGAAGATTGTCGGAGACACTACACATGGCAAGCCGGCCGGGATGAATATCTGGGGATTCCCCTTCCCGTCACAGAGTGATCCGAATCCGGATTATGAGTATGTGTTTGCCCCCATTACCTTTGAGTACCTGAATTCCATGAATGAAGGACGTTTCTATGAAGGCATGGTACCGGATGTAAGGGCAGCCGATGACATCACGCATGATTTCGGTGATCCGCAGGAGGCATCTCTCAGTGCCGCCATTGGGGTGCTTAACGGGACCAAGTCAGCTACCGCTCTTCCTGTGAAGCGCAACCCGGTCTGGTCAGAAGAAGGCAGCCAGCTGCCGACAGAGCTCTTCCTCGGACCGCCGCAACAGTTCAGGAAGTGAATGACAAACAGTCTGAAAGGATCATCCTGGGCATAGACCCCGGTACGACCGTTACAGGTTACGGCCTGATAACAGTGTCGGGGAAGAGTCCTTCACTGATTACCCTGGGAATAATTGATCTCCGCAAGGAGCAGGATCATTTCAGAAAGATCCGTATCATTTTCGAAGAGACACTGGGGCTTATCGACAGGTATCATCCTGACGAGTTTGCGGTTGAAGCTCCCTTCTTCGGAAAGAATGTGCAGAGCATGCTGAAGCTTGGCAGGGCGCAGGGTGCAGCCATAGCAGCTGCCCTGTACCGTGATCTGCCTGTTTTCGAGTATGCCCCGAGGATGATCAAGATGTCAATTACGGGTCAGGGGCAGGCAAGCAAGGAACAGGTGGCATCAATGCTCAGAACCATCCTTTCATTCAAAAGCGGGTCGATGGTGCTGGATGCCACTGACGCACTGGGTGCGGCACTCTGCCACTACTACCAGAGTTGTAAACCCGCTGCGGCAAAGGAATACAGGAACTGGTCAGATTATCTCAGGAAGAACAGCGACAGGATCAAACAGTAATCTGCCGTGGAGGTACCTGTTATGTGACAGGCAGTATTCTGCCGGGTCCGACCTGAACAGGGAATCAGACTGTAAGTTTCTGTGCAGCGGCAAGGGCCACCACGCTGACCTTCACATCTCCGGCTGCCTGCAATGCATTTACGCATGCCTCCATGGTTGAGCCCGTAGTTATAACATCATCAACCAGCAAAACATGCCGGCCGGTTATATCACCTGGTTTCATGACGGCAAAGAGACCTTCAACGTTTTCCCATCTCTCATAGCGGCCTCTCCTGGTCTGTGAGCCAGAGCCGCCCCTCCGGTACAGTATGTCACTCCTTACCGGCATGCGGCACCGTGAAGCCAGCCCGTCAGCAACATGCCTGCTCTGGTTGTATCCCCTGTGCCTCTCCCTGGCCGGGTCGAGAGGTACCGGGATAATCATATCCATCCCGTCAGTGAACCTGCTTTCAGCCAGGACGGATCCATACATGGTCCCCAGACGAAAGCCGATGTCCTTTCGCCCTGAATACTTAAGGAGGTGGACCAGCCTCCTGATCCGGCTGCCGCGATTATATATCGAAAAAGCTGCAGCCCTCTCCACCGGGCATCTTCCCCAGAAGGCCTGTTCAAGCATGTTGCCGCGGCGCAGGTGGAAGTCAGTACGTGCCATATCCAGGAGACAGGCAGTACACAGCACCTCCTCTCCCCTCACCAGATGTGTTCCGCATGAAAGGCACGGATGCGGCAGGAACAGACTCAGAAAGTCGTCAGCAATATCTTTAACATGAGACACTTTGCAGCGGGATGCAGATATTAAAGGTATGATATTTGCATGGAATTCATTGCCGTATATAAAACTTTTTTATATTGCGGTCGTTTATTAACAAACCAATTAACGATTTGTATGAAGAAATGGATGATTGGCAGCCTTATTCTCATCGCTTTGATGGTAGTGGCTGCAGGTGTCTATGCCCAGACTACCGACAAGGAGAAGAAGCACACCAAGAGTGAGTGTACCTTCGTCGATAAGAACAAGGACGGTAAGTGCGATGTGTGCGGTTCAACAACCGATGCATGCAAGAAAGAGGGAGCCGCTGCCGTTAAAGGCACCGATTGCTCCAAGTGTCCGTCAGCTGCAGAATGCGGCGACAAGAAGGGTGAAGTGGTTCCGGTCAAGGAAGGTACCGCTCCGTCAGCACCCTGCTGCGCAGGCAAGAAGTAAAAATCTGCTGATTATAGAAAAAGAGGCTGCCCTTATGAGACAGCCTCTTTTTTATTGTGGCCTGTTAAAGCTTCACCCTTGCAGCTATTTCCCCGGCCAGCCTTATATTTTCCTCCTG
>SBFZ01000114.1 GCA_006227095.1 Bacteroidota bacterium
ACCCTGGAGTTCGAGAGCGGAAGCAATGACCCCATGGCTTACATTCTTACCATAGCATTTGTAGGGCTGGTGCAGAACGGTGACAAATCATTATGGTCTGTCATGCCGATGTTCCTTTCACAGCTTCTGCTCGGAGGCGCCCTGGGGTATCTGTTCGGCCTTGCCAGCAAGTATGTGATCAATCATATCAAGCTTGACTACGAGGGGCTTTACCCGGTACTCTCCATAACACTCATGATGCTCACCTACTCCGTAACCACTGCCGTTGGAGGAAACGGATTCCTGGCTGTTTACATATCTGCCATCTACCTGGGCAACCAGGAACTGCTTCACAAGCGGACCATCATGAAGATGTTTGACGGACTGGCATGGCTGATGCAGATAGTCCTGTTCGTGGTACTGGGACTGCTGGTGTTTCCGAGTCATATCGTACCGGTCATAGGTATCGGTCTGCTCATTTCCGCCTTCCTGATCTTCGTGGCCAGGCCCCTGAGCATATTCCTGACCCTGTCGCCGTTCAGGCTGATGACCCGCACAAAACTCTTCATCTCATGGGTGGGTCTGCGTGGTGCCGTACCCATTGTGTTTGCCACCTTTCCCCTGATGGCAGGACTGGAGAAGGCCGAAATGATATTCAACATCGTATTTTTTATTTCTCTCACCTCGGTGCTGCTGCAGGGAACAACCATACCTGTGGTTGCAAAATGGCTGCATGTATCACTTCCGGCCAGGGTAAAACATGTTACTGCAGCTGACATACTCCTTTCAGAACCGATGAACTCCGAGCTGGCTGAGTTCTCCATTGCTCAGGATAGTGCAGTGGCCGGGATGAAAATAATTGACCTGGGATTTCCGCAAAACGCACGTATAGCGCTGATAAAGAGAGATAAAGAGTATGTAATCCCTGACGGCATGACCGTTATCCACCCGGGAGACAGGCTGATTGTGATTGCCGGAAACAAAAATATCCTGGAGACGGTAACCGAGTGTCTCCTCTCGGATAATCCGGGCTGCAACGATAAACATCATCCCGCTGAGGAAAATACCGGGGAAGAGTAAATCGGGGGTGCCTGACCCGGAGAACAATTGTCTGTCTGAACCTGGCCCGGTGATCTATTGACCGTCTTAATCTGACCCGGGGAACAATTGCCATCTTTTCCTATCTTTATTCAGTAATCTGACTGACCGGCATGGAACTGGGTGTACTGAAGGATATCGTCATAATCTTTGCCCTCTCCACCTTTGTGAACTTCATATTCACAAGGATAAAGGTACCGGCCATTATCGGGTATCTTTTGACTGGTATAATTGCCGGGCCTCATCTGCTGAAACTCATAAGCTCACCGGAGAATGTCGAGGTAATGGCCGAGATAGGAGTCATACTCCTGATGTTTACCATCGGCCTTGAGTTTTCACTAAATCATCTGCTGAACATACGGAAACTGGTTTTCCTTGGCGGTTTCATGCAGCTTCTGCTGACTGCTGCCGTGACAATGCTCGCAGCAAGGGTTTTTCATTTTGGATGGAATGAATCAATATTCGTGGGATTCCTTACGGCACTCAGCAGTACCGCGGTAGTACTGAAGCTTCTGCAGGAGCGTTCCGAGCTGACAACCCATTACGGAACCACAATAGTAGGGATATTGATCTTCCAGGATATTGTACTTATTCCGCTTCTTCTGTTTACTCCCATACTGGGAGGGGCCGCTGCCGATGTCGGGCACGACCTGCTGATGCTGATGCTGAAGACGGCCGGGATACTGGTATTCCTCTGGGCAGGAACCAAATGGCTGATGCCAAGGGTGCTGCATCTTATAGCCATGACACGAAGCCAGGAACTCTTCCTGATGAGCCTCCTGCTGATCTGCCTTGCAGTGGCCATGCTTACACATGAACTGGGGATGTCACTTGCCTTCGGGGCATTCCTGGCAGGACTGATGATATCTGATACCGAGTACAGCCACAGTGCCTTCGGTAACCTCATCCCATTCAAGGATGTCTTTACTAGCTTCTTCTTCGTTTCGATAGGTATGCTGCTCGACCTCGGGTTCGTTGCTGATCATCCGTGGCTGGTGGCAGGAGCCGTGATACTTGTCATCTTTCTCAAAACCTTCATCGCGGGGATGACGGCTTTTACCCTTGGACATACCTTTTTCGGAACTGTTGTAGTGGGACTATCACTTGCCCAGGTGGGAGAATTCTCCTTCATCCTGGCCGGGGTAGGCCTTTCCTACAACATTATCACCCCTCAACATTTTCAGCTGTTCCTGGCAGTGGCAATTACATCCATGGCCCTCTCTCCCCTGATGATACAGGTCTCGAAACCACTGGCAAATCTTATCCTCAGGCTCCCCCTGCCGCCATACATGGTCAACGGCCTCTTCCCGCTGAAGCAGGTTGACATCCCGGAAATCAGCAACCATGTGGTACTTATCGGCAAAGACTCCAGGGCAATCAACCTTGCCGCCATGATCAAATCGATGGAACTTCCCTTTACATCCATCGTCTTTGATACTGACCGCGCCCGCCGTGAGATGGAAAAAGGCAACCTTACGGTATTCGGGGATGCCACCTATGAGCCTGTGCTCAGGCAGGCCTTCGTACACACTGCCGAAATGGTTGTAGTCTCAGTGGGCAACCTGATTACCGCCCTTTCAATTGTTGAACATATCAGGACATTGAACAAACATGCCAACATCATTGTCCGGACGAGACATGTTACTGACATTGAAGAGCTTTACCGGCTGGGGGCCACCCAGGTCATCCCCGAGGAGTTTGAGACAGCCATCGATTTCTTCGAAAGGATACTTGGCAAATATCTTATCCCGAGGATGGATATTGAGCGTGCCATTGCCCGGACAAGGGAGGACAACTATGGGATATTCCGCGACAGGAGCAAGATGGGCGGATACTCACTGCTTAAGGATATACCCGATATTGAGATTGCAGCAGTGAGGGTGGTGGAAAAATCATTGTTTGCAGGGAAAACCATAGCTCAGACTGCCATGCGCAAGACGGCCGGAGTGACAATTGTTGCCATAAACCACGATGGAACAATAACAGCAAATCCGGAGCCCTCAACGGTGATCGGAAACAATGATATCCTGTACCTGATGGGAAAACCGGAGATGATTGCCCTGGCAAGCAATATTCTCTCGGAACCGAAACCTGACTAAAAGTCCTGCTCCGCCTGGACCATGGCAGGATTGACCTTCCGGGGTTAGCCTGCCTGGTTTAAATCCGGGCTGAAATACTTTCACCTCCCAGCCAGGCTTAATTCCGGGCTGAAATACCGGTGCAACTCCCGGCGGAATTACAGGTTGACTGAAAACAGGTCATTATGATTCCCGGAACAATTTCAGTATGACAATTGTTGGTTAATCGAACGAAACAAGAAATTAAATTGCGTCGGTTTTCCGATATGCAATTATTTACATATTGAAACAAATATACGAGATATGAACAATGCCATTTACTCTATTCAAAGGCCTCTCAACGAGCCTGTTCTGACCTATGCCCCCGGTACGCCGGAGCGGGCTGAGCTCATGAAGGAGCTGAAGCGACTCTCATCAGAAAAGATTGAGATACCACTGATTATCAACGGCAAACCTGTCACTACCGGTCAGACCGGGAAGGTGGTGATGCCCCATGACCACGGCCACGTCCTGGCGACCTACCATATGGCAGGTGAGAAGGAAACGCGTGATGCAATAGAAGCAGCCCTGCAGGCCAAAGAGGCCTGGATGTCAATATCATGGATTGAGAGATCCTCCGTCATGCTGAAGGTAGCGGAGCTGATCTCAAAGAAATATCGTTATACAATAGTGGCGGCTACCATGCTTGGACAAAGCAAGAGTGTTCAGCAGGCAGAAATTGAGGCTGCCTGTGAGACGATAGACTTTCTCAGGTTCAACTCATATTTCGCCGGACAGATTTATGAGGAACAGCCCTCGTCGACGGCTGATCAGCTCAACAGGGTTGAGTACAGGCCTCTGGAAGGATTTGTATATACAATAACACCCTTCAATTTTACGGCTATTGCCTCGAACCTGAATATGTCAGTTGCACTTATGGGAAACACCACCGTATGGAAACCTGCAACAACATCTCTGTTGTCCAGCTGGATCCTTATGAAGATATTCATGGAGGCAGGGGTTCCGGCAGGTGTGGTGAATTTCCTGCCCGGCAAAGGCTCCGTCATCAGCTCGGTTGCCATGAGCCATCCTGACCTGGGAGGTATTCACTTCACAGGTTCAAACGGTACTTTCAATGAGCTTTGGAAAAATGCTGCGCTTAACCTGGAGAATTATAAATCATATCCCAGGATTGTAGGTGAGACCGGTGGAAAGGATTTCATTATAGTGCACCCCTCGGGTGACACTCAGGCTGTTGCGACTGCCATAGTAAGGGGCTCGTTTGAATACCAGGGGCAAAAGTGCTCAGCCTCATCAAGGGCTTATATTCCCAGGTCGCTATGGCCGGAGATCTCCTCACATCTTGACAGACAGATGTCAGAGCTTAAAACCGGTGACCCGGCTGATTTCAGCACTTTCATGAATGCGGTGATTGATGAAAAGTCTTTTGACAATATCATGAAGTACATAGAGCTCGCCAGGGCATCTTCTGAATGTCAGATTCTCCATGGAGGAAAGGGAGACAAGACAACGGGATGGTTTGTCGAACCCACAATCATTCTGACCACCAACCCGAAATTCGTCACAATGCAGGAGGAGATCTTCGGTCCCGTTATGACGATATATATCTATGAAGACGAAAAATATGAGGAGACCCTCGCTCTCTGCAACGAGACCTCTCCGTATGGTCTGACGGGTGCGGTCTTTTCAACCGACCGGCAGGGACTGGTAAGGGCATGCCAGGTACTTCGGTTTGCGGCGGGCAACTTCTATTACAATGACAAACCGACCGGTGCCATGGTTGGGCTTCAGCCGTTTGGCGGTGCCAGGGCTTCAGGTACCAATGACAAGGCGGGCGGGCGGCTTAACCTCCTGAGGTGGGTATCTCCGAGGACCATAAAGGAGACGTTCCTGCCATCGACGGACTTCAGGTATCCGTATATGGGATAAAAAAGGAAGAAGGCCCCGATCCGCCAGTTGGCGGATGCGGGGTTTCGTCGCAAAGCTCCTCAATCAGAGGTCAGAAGGTCCCTGGCGGATGCCTGAGCAGGAGGTCGGGAGATGTGCCGGGCAGCGGGTTATGGCAGGTTCATAAGCACCAGATCCCGGGGTCCGGAGCCAGCATGACCCGGGGGAGGCCGTGAAGTAGAGTCCGGGAAGGTTGATCAGTGCAGGTAGCAGTTTGCAGAAAAAGCAATCTGGTTAATAAAACTTAAACAAATTTTGTCAGGGAAATCAGGTTTTCGTTATTTTTAGGGTGAGTTAATCCTCTTTTCAACCTAAACCTTGATTGTATGAGAAAGATTCTATTGTGTGCTGCTGCCGTTGCGCTTTTGCTCGGAGCATGTGAAAAAGCCCCCGGACCATCCGTCCAGGAAGATGATTACATCAAAACCTCCCTTGAGGTTATTCCCGGACAGTATGTGGTTCTGCTGAAAGGTGACTTCGGCTATGTCAAGTCGGGCACCATGAGTTATGATGATGCCCAGCTGGCTATGACGCAGGTAACAAAAAACATCCTTGCCAAGGCCGGTATATATGACCGCGAGCCTCTGCATGTTTACTCTGCCGGCATACCGGGCTTTTCTGTAAAGCTGAGTGATAATGAGGCTATTGCCCTTGAAAAAAATCCAAATGTCAGGGGAGTATGGCAGGATATGATGTTCATTCTTGCCAAACCGGCCCCCTCACCTGTACCACTGCCCACACCGGAGGTCACACCACCCGGAATAACCAGGGTAGGCGGAGGTGCAACCTATACCGGAACCAAAAGGGCATGGATCATAGATACAGGTATAGACCTCGATCATCAGGATCTAAATGTGGATGCAGCGAAAGGTAAAACCTTTGTAACCCGTACTACTACGCCCAATGACGATAACGGCCATGGAACACATTGTGCCGGTATTGTAGCGGCCAAAGACAATGACGGAGGTGTTGTCGGGGTGGCTGCCGGTGCACCGGTTGTCCCTGTTAAAGTCCTTGATAAACGAGGTTCCGGGGCAATGTCTGTAATTATTGCCGGGGTTGACTGGGTAACCGCCGGCGGCGTAGCCGGAGATGCGGCCAATATGAGCCTGGGCGGCGGTATATATGAACCTCTTGACCTGGAGGTAATAGAAATGGGCTCCAAAGGTATTTTTGTCGCTCTGGCAGCCGGCAATGAAAGCGATGATGCCAATAATCACTCGCCTGCACGGGCAAATGGCCTGAACATCTATACTATATCCGCCTGTGATGTCAATGATTATTTTGCTTCATTCTCAAACTACGGCAATCCCCCGGTTGACTACTGCGCGCCGGGTGTGAGCATTCTTTCTACCTATAACAACGGAGGCCTTGCAACCATGAGCGGAACCTCAATGGCTGCACCTCATGCTTGCGGTGTACTGTTTGCT
>SBFZ01000104.1 GCA_006227095.1 Bacteroidota bacterium
TGCAGGGCATCAAGCTGCCCCTCATTCACAAAATGGATACGTCTCTTTTTCAGATCGGCAAGCAGGCCGGCATATGTTTCTTCAAAGAGTCCATTCTGATTCATGACGATTTCATGGATCGTCTTGAGGGTAGCCTTAGGACTGTAACCGAGAATGCTTTTTGCCTTGCTGCCCAGTGAGGTAAGCCGTCTGAGTGTGGCAACCCTCACCCTGAAATACTCATCGAGGTTGTTTGAATAGATACCCAGGAAGTTGAATCTCTCAAGCAGCGGCACTTCACTGTTGGCAGCTTCCTGCAGCACCCTGGCATTGAAATGGAGCCAGCTTATCTCCTTGGGTATGTAGGTTTTATTCATGAATGCTCTTTTGGGGTCAGGAAAAAGAGAGTCTTTCCGCTCTCAGGCTCCACCCCGGACCAGCTTCCGGCATCGAACTCCAGGCAGTAAATACCTGTCTTGGGAAGTATATCCGGCTCGTCCGAGGCAAAAAAGGCCGCCAGGTCAGTGATGAGAGGGTTATGACCGAAGAAGGTCACTGTATGGTCAGCATCGTCAAGATTCCTGATAAAGGAGAGGAAATCATCTTCCCGGATACTGAGGTAAAGTTCGGGGGCCAGTTTGATTTCTGAAGGACTGATGCCGTATTCCCTGCAGAAGATAAGTGCTGTCTCAAGGGCCCGGAAGGCAGGACTGCTTATAATTTTCCCCGGATACTCGCCCTTCGATTTGAGTATTTCAGCCATAAGCCTGGTATTTACCTTCCCCTTAACGGTCAGTGACCTTTCAAAATCAGATATTGCGGGGTCCTGATCCTCTGCCTTGCTGTGCCTTATAAAAATCAGTTTTCTTCTTTTGTTCTCCGTTATGATGTTCTTCTTCGCCATAATATTATTGAGGTTAATTATGCAATCATGTTACTCCTGCTACACGCGGGCCGCGTCATCCGGACCCGGGCGGGAATTCTCCTCCTGCCACCCCCGGGCCCCCGTCATCCGGACCGGGGCGGGAATTCTCCTCATTCCGGAATAATCATACTCCGAAGCTGGTTCCCATCTCCATAGCCTGCCTGACCATCGGGTCGTCACTGCCTACCAGTTTGGTCTTGCCTCCCACCTCAGAGAGTTTAACAGAGGATATTTCACCGTTGCGCAATGCCACCATCCTTCCGAAGTCATTCTTCGCAATCAGGTTGGCGGCAGCGGCACCGAACCGTGATGCCAGCACCCTGTCCATGGGTGACGGAGATCCGCCTCTCTGTATATAACCAAGAACTGTCTCTCTTGTTTCCAGGCCGGTCTCTTCCTCTATTCTCCGTGCCAGGTATCTTGCCGGTGAATCTTCACCTTCAGGAATCTTAATCCCCTCGGCAACAACGACAATGGAGTAAGGTTTGTTGTTGTCGGCTCTCTTCCTGAGGTAGTTCATCACCACCTTTTCATCATGTGGTATCTCGGGTATCAGGATGACGTCACCACCTCCGGCCATGCCTGAATAGAGTGCGAGCCAGCCTGCGTTGTGCCCCATGATTTCTATTACCATTATCCGCTTGTGCGAGTTTGCCGTTGAGTGGAGTCTGTCAATGGCTTCGGTTGCTATGTTTACAGCCGAGTCAAACCCGAATGTCATGTCCGTCCCCCATATGTCATTGTCAATGGTTTTCGGAACGCCCACCACGTTCAGACCCTCCTCCGAAAGCATGTTTGCAGTCTTCATGGTGCCATTGCCGCCGATACAGACCAGGCAGTCGAGTCCCATCTGTTCATAGTGTTCCCTTATGAGCAACGGCTTGCGGAACTCATCCTTCTTCTTTCCCTTGAATGGCTTCTCACGCGATGTGCCCAGTATTGTACCTCCAAGGGTGAGTATGCCCGAGAGATCACTCTCGGTCAGCTCACGGTACTCCTTGTGTATCAGGCCGGCATAGCCGTCACTGATTCCAACCACGGTCATGCCGTATTTGACAATGGCTGTCTTGCCCACTCCCCTGATGGCGGCATTGATACCCGGACAATCGCCACCGGCAGTGAGGATCCCTATCCTCTTGGGCGTGCCTTTCCTGTTGTTTGATTTTCCCATGGTTTTCAGGTTGTTCTTTCCCAAATGTACTAAAAAATCAGGGTCTGCTCCGGGTAATTATCCATATTATCAGTGGGGCAAAGGTAGGAATGTACCTCTACCGGTGAATGATTAAACCGTTACAATTTTGTAACTTTATCAGGCATCATCAATCTGATTATGAATCCAAAAAACAGCGGCGAAATAAAGGAGATAAAGAGTACAATGGCTGGTTATATTTCCGGGTCACTGGAGTTGTTGTCAGGAGACCCGGTGCCGGGTGACAAGGCCATTCATGATGTAAGGGTGCTGATGAAGAAGCACCGCGCAGCCATACGGCTTCTTAAACCGGTACTTGATGAGGCAGTATATCGCAGGGAGTACCTGGCAGGCAGGGAGACCGGTCGACTTCTTGCCTCCTGGCGGGATACTGCTGTACTCCGCAAAACAGTGAAGTCACTCAGGAAAGACAACCCGGAGCTCTTTGTCAGGTTGCATGACAACGAAAAGATAATGAACCTTTTGCGCAAACCTTACTCAGGCTGGGATGATGCAGGCCGGCAGGCAAAAGCTGTCAGGGAGGTGGCTGACAGACTTAAAAAAGCACAATACAGGCTTCGGTTCATAAGTATGGGAGAACCAGACAAGATTCTTCTTTTCGGCGCGCTGGAGGAGTCTTACAGAGCTGCTGCCATGGCCTACCTTACATGCCGAAACAAGCCTTCAGCACGTCTGTTGCATGAGTTCAGAAAGAAGTCAAAGACTCTGATGTACCAGCTGGTCTTTTTCAGGTACCTGGCTCCACGCGAAGTAAGGCAGCTAGAGAAAAGACTTAACACCATGACACAGAACCTGGGCCGGTTCAATGACCTGAGCCAGGTCAGCAACATTACCGGGTACAAATTTGGTGAAAGCGGCAACCGTGATACGGACGATGAACTGGCCATTGTCATAAGAGACAGGCAGGATAAGTACCTGGTTAAGGTCTGGCCGGTTGCCTACCGGGTATTTCTGCCGGGGAAAAAGTTGCAGGATATTATTGGAGTTGCCATCCAGGGTAATATGGTCAATAACAACCGGTGATTTTTTTAAGGTAATGAGGTCAAAAACAGCCGGTGATTTTTTCAAGTATTGAGGATTAAATCCGGATTGTCAGCCTGGAGGGGAAGCGGGCGATGCCGGAGAGCAGCCTGCCAGAAACAAGGTTGATGGATCAGGTCCTTTTCAGTCTCCCCGGTTCTGGTAATCAAGACCTCTTACCATGGCCATCAGTTGCATCCTGTTCCTTACATTGGTTTTCATGTAGATACGTGAGGTGTGGTCCTTCACCGTCTGCAGGCTGATAAAAAGCTTGTCGGCAATCTCCTGGTTACTGAGCCCGTTGCAGATCTCCCTGATGATTTCGGCTTCACGGGGAGATATTTCATGGAGGCTGATAAAGTCTTCAATGCCGTCTGGCAAAGGCATTGGTTCAGGCAGCCTCACCGGCTTAAGATCAGTCCTGTAGCTAAGCCACAGTGATATCAGGGTTATAGTGGCGAACAGGAGGAAGACAAAAGCCAGTGCCATCCAGGCAGAGTGGGGTATCAGCACCAGCACAAGTGCCTGTGCAATTGCTCCGCCTGAAACAATAAGGGCAATGATGAACCGGTCCTTCGCTGAAGGTGAATCGGAGTTGCCTTTCAGCAGGGTAAACGATGCAATCAGCGCATAGACCAGTGCTGCTGCCGTGTAGTAATATCTGAAGAGAGGCAGTGCATCATCGAATTCCATCTCCCTGAGCACCATCCCCAGTGCGGCTATTATACCGAAATTGACAATGAGAAACAGGAGCGTGAAGAATTTTCCCGGTCTCAGCCCGGAGGCTTCAGCAGCAAACCTGATGAGCATCATCCATCCGAATACCAGGAAGGGGAGGCCAAGCAGAAGCGAAATGACTGATATGGTTGAATAGAGAGCCGGGTCAAGCCTGCTTCCTGCAAGGGCAACGATGATGAACTGCCCCCAGATACCGTAAAAACCAAAGGCCGAGATGAACAGATTGTGATAAAAGAGCGACTTCAGGAAGGGGAGAGGATATTCTTCCAGCATCCTTGTTACAAGAAGGATGCTTCCTGCAGCCATCGCAGCAGAGAACACAAAAATGACCAGACTTATGAGCTCCATTTACAGTTGCCGATCTATTCCGTTGATATTCAGACCCTACTTAGGTAGTGGCCGTCATACTTAAGTAGTGTTTTCAAAAATCACTACTAAGGTATGAATTCCATCCATAGCCGTTATAATAGATTTGCTTCAACAAACGATTTTTTTCAGAACAGTATAAACAGTAAAAAGCGAAAAAGAAATGGAAGCAAAAAGCATTTACAGGTATGTACCATCCTTCAGCGGCGCCTACGGTACCGGATGGAAGGCAATGGCAGATAATTTCCTCAGGTTATTGCTGGTGGTTCTCGTGCTGGCAGTGATCACATCCCCGATGATGGGGCCGAAGGCGAAGTTTGACTTCGATCCGGGTGATTTCAGAAACATGCCGTTTGATATGGATCACTTCTTTAAATTTGGTGCATTCGGTATTGCAGCAGCGTTCATGGGACTGATTGCGCTGCTCTATTATTTCCTTCTCCTGCCGGTGTTCAAATTCGGGGCAAAGATGATGTTCGTGCAGGCTGCACGCCAGGTCACCCCTGATTTTGACATGCTCATCAGCGGGTTCCGCAGGAACTACCTTAATATAGTACTCGCCAACCTTCTCCTGACTGCGCTTATCGGGATCGGTATAGTCTTCCTCCTGGTGCCGGGCATTATACTGGCATGCCGGCTGGCTTTCACACCTTACCTGGTGATGGACAGGAACCTTGACCCGATCAAGGCGGCAGAGGAGAGCTGGAGACTTACCCGCGGGCACGGGTGGACAATTTTCCTGATGGGATTTATCAGCTTCTTCATCTACATCGCCGGGTTCATATGCTTCTTTATAGGTGTACTGGTGTCAGATATGTGGGTAAAAAGCTCATTCGCAGCACTCTATCACTCAACCCTGATCGAAAGGGGACTGTGGCAGGTTGAAGCAGCTCCTGTAACCGGAACCGAGGAGCCTGGCGAAACTCTCTAAGCGCCCGAACGGAGCAGCTAAGATTAACCGGCGACTAGCTCCGGGAGGAGCAAGCCGGAGCCAACGAGGCCCCGGAGCACAAAAAAAAGAAAATGTACTCATTTATTTGAACTTCATAACCTTCACGGAGGAGGCCGGTTAGCCATACCGGCTTTCTCTTTTTATGCCTGCAGGTACACTGGCAGGTTTAAATCATGATAGCCCTGCTGAAGACCGGTTGTCGCACCCTGGCACGGCCGATGGTTACAGTTTTGTCAGTTTCGCAAAGCGAAGCAGCAGCATCCAGGTATCTGCCTTTAAAGTTTCGTCAGTTTTGCAAAGCGAAGCAGCAGCTTCTTCGTGCCTGCCGTTTTGAAGTTTATGAGTGCCGTGGTGTTGGGAGCTTCGCCCTCGACGGATATTACCTCACCCTGGCCGAAACGTTCGTGTGTTACCCTGTCGCCTGGTTCAAGGTCATTGCCTGAACCCTGACCGGAGCCATAGACATGGCTGTGTCCTGCCGTATTGTCCCTGCCATTTCCGCTGCCGGATCCGGGCACATTCCCTGTCGCCCTCCTGTTTCCGTCAGCTCCCGTGACGGTACCTGACTCCTCCTGAACCCTTGCATCGCGCAAACGTGTCATCCTGGCAGGAGGTGTGAACCGGCGGGACTGTTCATCGGCCTCACCACCCGGCCGTGGTTCGAAGACAGCCCTCTGACCAAAGGGTTTGCCTCCTGTCTGGGGGTAATGCAGGAATTCACTCTCAATCTCCCCGATAAACCTGCTTGGCGAGCTACGCTCCAGAGTACCCCACTTGTACCTGTTGAGTGCATAGCTCAGTGTCACCCTGCGGCATGCCCTGGTGATGGCGACATAGAAAAGACGGCGCTCTTCCTCAAGCTCTCGCGGATTGAACAGGTTCATCGCCGAAGGAAAGAGGTTCTCCTCCAGGCCTACTATGTATACATACTTGAATTCCAGTCCTTTGGCAGAGTGGATGGTCATAAGCGTTACCTTGTCGCGGTCTTCGGGCTTCTCCATATCCTGGTCGGTGAGAAGTGACACCGACTGTAGCCAGGTGGCGATGTCAGCCGGGTCACCATTGGTGACGGCGCCTTCGGTGAACTCCTTGATACCATTGAGGAGTTCCTGTACGTTCTCCAGCCTGTCTATCTCCTCGGGTACCTGGCCCTGCTTCAGATCGGTGATGATACCACTGGCCGTGGCCATGCCAAAGGCAATGTCATATGCAGTTGCAGTCTCAGCCACAGCCATTACCGGCAGCAGGAGGCTGGTGAAGTGACTTATCTTGGTCCGCAGGGCGGGAGCCAGGTACTTTTCGCTGAGTTCAGGTGAACTTATTATTGACCA
>SBFZ01000062.1 GCA_006227095.1 Bacteroidota bacterium
GCCACGGTTCAGACCCGGAGTGCCGACCAGTCTTACTATGATAATATCTATGCGGCAGATACCCTCGTCGCAGATGAATTCATACCAGACAATGAGGCTTCAGCATATGCTGCAGCCGGTGAAACCACAGTGGTGAATAACTACTACGGCAGCGCCGCAGAAAGAATTTATCTCTTCAATGATGATTACTTCTACCCATACTGGAGAGATCCTTTCTATTTTTCACCCTACTCACTGCGTCTCGGATTCAGTTATGGCTACTGGTCACCCTACTATTCACCTTACTACATGGGATATTATGACCCGTTCTGGTATGACTGGTACAGCCCCTATTCATATTACAGTCCTTATTATTCATCGTGGGGCAGATACCCGTACTACGGCTACTATGGCTACAACTACTACAACCCGTGGTACTATGGCTACGGATATCCCTATTCATACTATAACAGCGGATACGAATACATTGCAAATACCGGGCGCCGCGGAGGATACAGCACCATGTCAAGAGGATCATACTCCTCGACCGATGTCAGGAGCAAGGCAGGCTATGCCCCCTCAGGTGACATGAGCAGCAGGAGACTTCCTGCCTCTGCCGGAACATCAACGGCTTCAGCTGCCAGCCCTGCCGGCTCACGCAGAACCGGAGACGGAACAGTAACATACAGGGATGGAACGGCTGCCGGAACCGCTGACGGTACCAGGAGAACCTCTCCTGAATCAGCCAGCTACAACAGGCAGGGATCAGCCACAGGAACCACCTCTAGACCCGAATATACCCGCCGTGAACAGGTCGGTACCCAGCAGGACCCGGCTCAGACAAGAACCCAGTCCCAGGTGAGGACGGAATCCTCCACCCAGACAAGGACACAGTCACAGGTTCCCGTGAGGACCCAGACACAGAGCGTTAACAGACCTCAGTACCAGACTACGGAGAGAAGCTACACCCCGAGCTACAATAACCCCAGGGTGAGCTCAAGACCTTCATATAATACCACCCGCAGCAGCGGCACCACCACACAGAGCAGCGGAACTTCCACACAGAACAGCGGCACAAACTACAGGAGCACTACCACCACCCGCAGCAGCAGCCCGGCATATACACCTTCAAGGTCGTCTTCATCTTCATCACCTGTGCGCTATTCCGCCCCTTCACGCAGCAGCAGCAGCGGATCATCATACTCATCAGGCAGCAGGAGCAGCAGCCCGTCATACTCATCAGGCAGCAGAAGCAGCTACAGCTCCGGCGGCTCATACTCCTCAGGCGGAAGCAATAGCTCAGGATCATCATCCTCAGCCGGATCTTCCTCCTCTTCTTCATCTTCCTCCTCAGGCAGAAGCTCATCAGGCGGAAGAAGGTAAACATGAATGGTATTGTTATTGACTAATGTTCCGCACTTTGCAGGAGCAACAGGAATAGTATATCTTAAAAGATCATGGAAATGGAACCTGCAGTTACAGGAACTGACAAATGGATTTGATTTTGAAAACAGATGCAGGTTCCGTTAAGCCCGAAAAAAATCAAAAAAACAAACAGATGAAAAGGAAAATATTCTTGATGGCTGCAGCAGCCCTGTTGATTCCTGCCTGGATAACCGGACAGAACATGGATGATGCAATCAGGTACTCTAAAACCTTCTACCAGGGTACCGCGAGATTCAATGGCATGAGCGGGGCATTCACCGCCCTCGGTGGGGACCTGTCGGCAACAGGACTCAATCCGGCAGCAGCAGGACTCTTCCGGTCAACCGAAATATCAATTACTCCGCTGGTGTTCTTCCGTGATATGAATACCGAATGGAACGGGTTCGGATCAGATGACAGCTACTCGGGATTGAATCTCGGACAGATAGGTGTGGTCTCCAGCTTCATGACAGGGAAAAAATCGGGACTGACAAACATGAGCCTCGCCTATACCTTTAACCGGACAAACAACTTCTACCGCAGCGCCGTGATTGACGGAATCAGCAGCGACGGGTCAATGGCCGACTTCTGGGCTCTCCAGGCAGGCGGGTACAGAACAGGAGAACTTGGTGGCCAGGCATGGATGGCATATGAAACCTACCTGATTGATACCCTGCCCAACTACCTTGATGAATACGCATCAATTTTCTCCTATTACGGCGAAACGGATCCCGCCTATGGCCAGCAGGTAAAAAGAACCATTGACAACACCGGCTTCAGCAATGAACATACTGTTGCCCTTGGCGCCAACATCGGAGACAAAATTTATGTCGGAGCAGGATTCGGTATTGCCGGTATATCATACACAGGCCATTACATCCACAGGGAAGTGGATGAGGCCGAAAGGACATTTGACTTCGTAAATTTCACCTATACAGACCATTTCAGGGCAGAAGGTTCAGGCTGGAACTTCAAGCTGGGTGCTATCTTCAGGCCTGTGGAATCACTTCGCTTGGGAGTGGGATTCACTACCCCCACCATCTATACAATTGATGAGGTATTCTACAACAACCTTTCAGTAAAGCTCGACAATGACACCCCGTCAGATCCCTCCGATGATGCCACTCCGACGGTCAACCAGGATAACCTCACTTACCGGTACCGCATCACAACCCCGTATCATCTGAATCTTGGCATAGCATACCAGTTAGGAAACGTGGGACTTGTCAGCGCAGACTATGAGCTTATTGATTACTCATCAGCCAGGCTGAGCAGGGGCACTGACGGATATGAGTTTGAGACCGAGAATGAAGACCTTGCAGCTGAGACCGGTCTTGCCGGTAACCTGAGACTGGGTGCTGAGATCCGTATGGGACCGCTCTATCTTCGCGGAGGATACAGTTACCAGGGATCGCCTTTCGTCAGCGGATCACTCAATGAGGAGAATACATCAAACAGCTACAGTGCAGGACTGGGATACAGGCAGAACAAGTTCTACCTGGATGTTGCAATGGTCTGGCTCAGCAATTACGAGGCCTATATGATGTATCCCGATGATCCGAGGCCTTCTCCGTTCTACAACAGTGATCCGGTTAATCTGAATACAAAGGATAAGTACCTGTCAGTCACTCTGGGACTGAAATTCTAAGGTTGGTTTAACATTTGTCTGCTTCCAGGGACCTCAGCAACAAAGCTCGGGTCCCTGGTCCGTTATTGAGGAGCATGTCGATTATGCTCAGCTGCGGGATGAATCCGTGCTTCTGACTGAAGACCTGGGTATATGGTACCGGGGTATATCCCGTGACACCCGGTGCCCTCTTCGGGGCAATGGCATACCTGAAGTCGTTGCCGCTGATCCCTTCCGGCAGGAACTTTTCGGTGTAACTGATTTCAGCCGGTATTCCTGCTGCACCGCATATTGCCGACAGTGCATCATGATTAAGATCAATCAGGAAAAGGTGATTCCCTGAAATCACATCATTTATGATATCGAAATAAAACTCAAAAAAGGGGGCAGCCGCATATGCTGACCTGATACCTCTCAGGTGGAGGTCACGCCAACGCCTGCTGTTGTCAATGCGCAGATCCTTTATTGCCGTCTTGTGGAATGATCCCCTGAGTACAGGCACCACCAGGGGAAGTGGCCCGTTTGAGCCCATTATTACGCACCTGTTGCGATAGGTCTGCTTGAGATAGTTCTCTTCCCTTTCAATCAGTACCCGCCTGCTGCGTGCAACCACACTGAAATATTCAACAGGCGGAAAGTATGCCGTTGAGAGCAGAACCTCCTCACTCATCCCTGCATAGCCTGTTGATCCGGCTTGCCGCGAAACCGGCACCAAAGCCGTTGTCTATATTCACAACCGTTACTCCTGCAGCACAGCTTGTCATCATGGCGAGCAGTGCTGAAATACCTTCGAAGGAGGCCCCGTAACCCACACTGGTTGGTACCGCTATTACTGGCATGTTTACCAGTCCGCCCACCACACTCGCCAGGGCGCCCTCCATACCGGCTATCACAACGGCAACCCTGCAGGCCCTTATCTCCGGAAGTTTGTCCACAAGCCTGTGAATCCCGGCCACCCCTGCATCATAAATCCTGACAACGTTGTTACCGAGCAGCTCTGCCGTTACAGCGGCTTCCTCTGCCACAGGGATGTCGGAGGTGCCGGCGGTGATGATGGCTATATGGGTGCCAGGAGGTGTGATTTTCTTTTTTTCGATGCTGATGATACGGGCTGTCTCATAATATACCGCAGACGGAAGAAAAGGACTCACCTGGTCAAACATCTCCTTTCCCGCCCTGGTACCTATAATATTATTGTCATGACCCTCCATGGCCATGAAGATTGCCCTGACCTGCTCCGGAGTCTTGCCGGCACAGTAGACAATCTCAGGGTATCCCGTCCTCAGCTCACGGTGATGGTCAATGCGGGCGAACCCCAGGTCAGTATAGGGGAAGTCACGCAGTTTTTCCAATGCCTCTTCCACACTTACAGTGCCGGCACCAATGCCCCTGAGAATCTTTTCAAGCTCTTTTGCGTTCATGATCCGGTTGTTTTATTCATGCTGCCGCTTCGGTATCCTTCGGCATCAAAGGTAATATACCTGTATCCCAGGCTCCTGAGTGAGACAGAAAGGCTGGTCCTTATATCCTGGTCGGTAATCAGCAGGAAGTGCTCATTCCTTAACTCTATTCTTGCGAGATCACCGTGAACCCTGACCCTTGCTCCCGTGAAGCCGGCCTCCCTGACAATCATCTCAGCCTCTTCAGCCCTCCGGAGATCAGCCGGGTCAATGACGGTATCATGTGGAAACCGTGTCAGCAGGCAGGTATTCGAAGGCCTGTCACTTACCGCGAGACCGGCTGCACGTGCCAGCCCCCTGATCTCCTCTTTCTCCAGCCCTGCTTCTGCAAGCGGACTCCTTACCCCGGCCTCGGTCAATGCCTTCAGTCCCGGTCGGTAATCAAGCAGGTCATCAGCATTGGTGCCGTCAAAAACAAAGGCATAACCTCCCTCAGCCGCGGCAGCTGTCACTCTTCCCATCACTTCCCTCTTGCAGAGATAACATCGGTCAGGTGGATTGGTAATCACGGTGGCAGGTATTTCAAAACGGATCACCATGTGCCTGACTCCGTTATCACTGCAGAACCGTGAGGCTTCTTCAACTTCTGACGAAAACATATACGGGGTGCTTACCGTCACTGCCATCACCCTCAGCCCGGGCAACGTGGCTGCCACACTCACAAGGAAGGTACTGTCAGTACCGCCCGAGAGGGCTATAACAGCCGAACCGGATTCTGAGAGTATCTCTTTCAGCCTTTCAAGCTTTTCAGATGCTTTCATGATTTCAGGGGAACAATTGCGTTTATCTCCTGTATAACCTGCTTCATGGGCAGTCCTGTTTCCCTTGCGATGGCTGCACACCTGTCTGCCTCAGGCTTGACTGATACCAGCTTCCCGTTGAAAAACGACTTCTTGACCATGACAGGACCAAACCTTGTCTCTATCTCTTCAAACTCGCGGTGCAGCGTCTCCTTGGTGAATGATGTGACCCTCAGCCCGATGGATGTGGTCTCTGTAAAGAGAATCTCCCTGACGGCATCAGTCTGATCATCTTCACAAATGACGCTGAGGGTGAATGCCGGCCTTCCCTTCTTCATTATTACAGGTGTGAACCATACGTCTCCTGCACCGGCGGCGAAAAGCCTTCCGGAGATATATTCCGAAGTCTCAGGGTTCATGTCATCAACATTGCATTCGATGAGGTTTGCATGATGGCCGGTTTCCTCACCGGCAACGGTCTCGGCCAGGAAAACCCGCAGAATGTTTGGCCTTGAGGGGTTGTTCTTATGGCCAATCCCGTATCCGCTCTTCCTGATAATAAACTTCAGACCAGGAGGCAGGGGCTCTGCCGTGGCGGCAATGATTGCAGCCCCGGTAGGCGTTGTAGCTTCAAAAGCCACACCTCCGGTATGCACGGGGAAACCACTGATGATTCTTTCGGTTGCAGGAGCCGGAACAGGAAGCAATCCATGCTGGCACTTTACCATGCCTCCTCCCAGCTCAATCTCCGAGACGTAAACCCTGTCAACACCAAGATCGTCAAGGCAGATTGCAGCCCCGACAATGTCAACAATTGAGTCAATCGCACCAACCTCATGAAAATGAATTTCCTCCAGAGGCTTGTCATGAACAGCGGCCTCAGCTTCTGCAATATGCCTGAAGATCTTCATGGCCAGTTCTTTGACTGAAGGTTTCAGGCCGCTGTCATTCACAATCTTTTCTATGTCAGCCAGGTTCCGGTTCCCATGATGATGAGTGCCGTTTTCCGGCCCGTAAGCATTCCCGTTTAGACTGGCACTGGCCTGGTCATCATAATGGTCATGGTCATGGTTGTGACCATCCGCTTGCCCGTAGCCATGTTCGTGGACATGCTTGTGGCTATCGTCCTTGTCATGGTGGTCTCCCCTGTGACCGGTCATAAACTCAGAGTCACTCTCAGCGATAACCGTCACTTTTGTTCCGCTTATGCCGTGCCGCTGGTCGCGGGTGATCTCCA
>SBFZ01000142.1 GCA_006227095.1 Bacteroidota bacterium
TGAAAAGAAGACCAGGATAAGGTATTCGGTGCATTTTTCATTTGCTATAATATTTTTTATCTGTATTCTGATTTTCAGGCAGATGAATGACAGGGCAATAATTGACAAGCTTTTCACCATTGCAGGTTATACCTACGGACCGCTGCTTGGGCTCTATACCTTCGGTCTGTTCACCAGGAGGAGTGTCAATGACCGTTACACACCGTGGATAGCAATAGCCTCACCGGTGATCTGCTACTTTCTCAGTCACTACTCTGAAGAGCTCTTCAACGGTTACAAGTTTGGCTTTGAAATGCTGCTGGTGAACGGGTTCCTCACCTTCGTGGGGTTGTATATCTTCAGCAGGAAGGGGTTAAAACCTGATACCGGAGCCTGACGTAACGGTACCCGGCACTTCCTGGCCTCCCTCTGTTTCTTCCTCCCCGGAATCCCTGACTTTGGGCTTGATGAAGACCTTTATCTTCCTGTAGGGTATGGAAAATGAAATGTAATACTCCGCACCGGTTGACATACCTGATGTTCCGGGGCCGTAACCGGGCATCCATACCGGTTTGAGGTCCTTTCCTGCGCCTGCACTGATCAATAGCCTCATATATAGGTTCCACCCGATAGTCACGCCTGGGAAGAGGCTGGTTCTTACACCCGGGGTGATCTCAAGGTAGTGCCCGGTATGCCGCTCCAGGGCCAGGTAGGTTTCACCTGCTCCCCATTCGTTGGTGTATCGTATCATTGGCGCCTCCTCACTGTAGAAGCTCAGACCGTACCTGATACCTATGCCGGCATAATACTTCCCCCCTGAGACGTTGGCCTTGATGAAGTTGTAGTCAGTGCCGGCCGTGATGCTCAGTCCGCGGCTGCTGAAATCATAGATAACCTCCGATGAGCTGAACGAGGAATACCTGAACCCTGCCGTCACGGCAAGCGATGAATTTATGTCAGCCGAGGCGGCGACGCCGTAGCTTATCAGATCCTTGTTGACCAGCTTCATAACCGGACCCGAAAGGTCAAACCCTGCCCTTACGTGCAGCGGCACCGTAACCGTATCCTGTGATATGGCAACGGTCTGCGCCAGCAGTAGGAGACTAATAGAAAAGATGCAGGTTCTTCTGACCATCGAGGTTAACGCTTTTGTTCTCTATTATGAGTGTATCAATGATGTTATGGGTGGTCATGAGGCCGGTGATCTCACTGACAATGGTGTATCCGCATTCCGGAGAGACCAGGTGGGGTCTGCGGCTGTACCATATCAATGCTGTGTCAGTCACGCCGTTAAGCGTGATAAGGAAACGCGATTCGTCACTGCCCGGGTCAAGAGGAACGGAGAATGACGAAGCTCCCTTGATGCTGACGAATTTCAGGGTGTCACTCTCCCTGTATGTATATACTCTCAGTGAGTCTGCCTTTGCTGTCTCTCCTGTACCGCTGACAAGCAGGATTGTGTTCATCTGCGGATCAGTCTCCTCATAACAGGGCTGGTCAGAGCATGAACCTGTGGCCATGACCATGGCCAGTATGGCCGCAAGTGCAGGTATGGAGGGTAACCTCTTCATGACGGAGTACAAAGGTATAAAAATATAGAGAGCTTCCCCATCCCCAAATGTTGCCTTCGGATTGCGAGGTTGCCTCCAAGTTTTGAGGATGCCTCCGGATTTCGAGGATGCCTCCGGATTTCGAGGTTGCCTCCGGATTTCGAGGTTGCCTCCGGATTTCGAGGTTACCGGAAGCAGGTTAAGTTGCCCGTGATGCGAAAGTGGTCAGAATTTCGGCAGGTGATTCAGTATGCCGCTGACACCATTGCGGATGACACCTACCACCCTGTCAACAACATTGCCTCTCTCCCTGACTGAATAGATCTCATTTATAATGCCCTGATACCTGTCTGTCAGTATATTCCGGCGAAGTTTAAGTGTCGGGGAAAGCTCACCGGTCTGGGGAGTCCACTCCTCGGTGACAAGCCTGAACCGTTTAATCTGTTCAAATTCACCCAGATCCCTGTTGACTTCGCGCACCTCACGTGCAAAACGCTCAACCACCTCCGGCATCTCAACCAGGTCAGCATTGTCCCTGTACTGTACCCGGTGCAGTGAACACCAGTCGTGAAGGAATGTGAAATTGGGAGAAATCAGGGCACTGGCAAACTTTTCATTCTCACCTATGACCATGGCCTGCTCAATGAAGAAAGATTCCTTCAGCTTGTTTTCAATAACCTGCGGTGAGATATATTTCCCGGCAGAAAGTTTGAACATCTCCTTCTTCCGGTCAGTGATGCGGAGGAACCTGCCATCCTCGATCCTGCCAATATCACCGGTATGGAACCAGCCTTCAGGATCAATGGCTTCAGCTGTCATTTCCGGTTCCTTGTAGTAACCCATCATGACGTTCGGCCCCTTGCAGAGGATCTCCCCGTCATCGGCTATCTTAACCTCAACACCATCAAGTATCGGGCCTACGGTCTCAAATTTTATGTCCGGGATCCGCAGCGGATTTACTGCGATGACAGGTGATGTCTCCGTAAGGC
Organism: Bacteroidota bacterium; assembly: GCA_006227095.1. GTDB lineage: Bacteria > Bacteroidota > Bacteroidia > Bacteroidales > VadinHA17 > SR-FBR-E99. The sequence goes on from SBFZ01000142.1 coordinate 2,519, forward strand.
CATAACCCTGCAGTACAGGTATGCCTGCTGCCCAGAATATCCTTTCGAGACGCGACTGCAGGGCCGCACCACCCGAAACAAGCACACGCACTTCGCCTCCCAGGGCCTCCTTCCACTTGTTGAAGATCAGTTTGCGGGCAATGCCGAGCCTGAATTTATAAAACCTGCTGTTACCCGTAAGCCTGAACTTGAGCCCGAGGTTGACAGCCCAGAAGAATATCTGCTTCTTCAGCCACGGCAGGTTTTTTCCCTTGTTGATGATGTTGTCATAGATCTTTTCAAGAAGCCTTGGAACGGTATTGGCAATATGGGGCCTGATCTCCCTCATAGTGTCAGCTATAATCCCCATGTTCTCAAGGTAGTATATGCTGGTTCCCTTATACTGGAAGTGATAGTTCATCATTCTCTCATAGACATGGCACAGCGGAAGGAAACTGAGTGCCCTGTATCCCAACCCGAATTCATGAGCTGTGCTTGTTGCTATGGCATTGGTAACCAGGTTTGTGTGGGAGAGCATCACACCCTTGGGATTACCTGTGGTCCCGGAGGTGTAAATGATGGTAACCAGGTCGGAAGGACTGATGGAGTCCCTTATCGCAGTCAGCTCACCGATGTATTTTTCCCTGTTTTTCCTTCCCTCTTCGATGATATCACTGACAGTCACGAGCCCGTTTACATCGTCAAAAGTGTAAATGGCCCGGATAGCCGGGATTTTGGATATAACCGGTGAAATTTTATTGTATATCTGCTTATTGCCGGTTATTACGGCTTTCACTCCGGAGTGATCAAGAATATAGGAGTATTCTTCATGGCCGATGGTTGGGTAGACAGGTACATGTATCATCCCTGCCTGGGCCAGGCCGTGGTCAACCAGGTTCCATTCCGCCTTGTTGGGTGAGATGGTTGCTATATGATCTCCCCTGCGATATCCCAGTGACATCATTCCACATGAGAAAAGGTCAGTCATCTCCCTGACTGCCTCAGTGGAGTAAGTCACCCATTCATGGCCGTGCTTCCCCCCGAACATCACCTCGCGCGGAGAGACCCTGTACCCCAGTTCTATAAGGTCAAAGGTTCTGGTAACTTCCATCAGAATAGGTTTTTGGATTAGCGATACAAGGTTAAGAATTTCGAACAATAAAAGCAAATTGATCTGCGGCTGTGAGTCGCGCAGGGTAATTAGCTGATTTGTAATATTGTAGCGCTGATGGTCCCCGGGGGTTGTTTCGAACGGCTGGTCATTGCTGTTTTAAAGCATCTTTTTTACCATTTCCCTGGCTTTATTTACCGCAGTCTGAAGTCCTTCAGGACTTTTCCCTCCGGCGGTAGCCAGGAAAGGCTGACCGCCTCCGCCTCCGCTGATTTCACCGGAGACAGCCTTAATGACGTCGACGGCATTGAGATTTGTCTCCGCTGCTGCCCTGTCGCCGAGGCCAACCACCAGTGCTGCCTTACCTTCGTTTTCGGAACCGATGATTATGATGCTGTTCTCATCTGACTGTCTGATCTGATGTGTGATATTTTTGAGGGTGTCAGCCTGGGTCTTTTCGAGTACTCCGGAATAGATCCTGCATCTGCCTGCCGGTTCAGCATTTGCAGTCAGTTCATTTCGTGCTGCCGAGGCTGCTGCGACCTGCATTTTTTCAATGGTGCCTTTCAGTGCAGCATTTTCTGACAGCAGTTTGGATATGTTGACAACAGGGTTTCCGGTACTCCGGAGCATAGTGGTGATTTCATCAAGTATCCTGAGTTTTTCACCGATGAAATTTAAGGCGTTTCTGCCGGTCACCGCCTCTATCCTTCTTACACCTGCTGCCACTGCTCCTTCGGAGATAATCTTGAACAGTCCTATCCGCGAGGTATGGTCAACATGTGTTCCGCCGCAGAGTTCAACGGATTCGCCAAATGATACGACCCTTACCTTTTCACCGTATTTTTCGCCGAAGAGTGCCATTGCACCCATTGACAGGGCCTCTTCAAGAGGGGTTTCATCGAGGACCCGGGAAGGGATGTTCTGCATTATCATCTCATTGACTCTCTCTTCCACGGCTGATAGTTCTTCCGGTGTCACCTGCCTGAAATGGCTGAAGTCAAACCTGAGTTTTTCAGACGTAACCAGTGATCCTTTCTGTTCAACGTGTTTGCCAAGCACTTCTCTCAGGGCATGGTGCATGAGGTGTGTTGCCGTGTGGTTGTTGGCAGTATCCTGCCTGGCTTCGGCGTCAACCACAGCCCGGAAGGTAAGTGAGGGATCGGAGGGGACGGCCGATGCAATATGGATGATCAGGTTGTTTTCCCTGATGGTGTCGGTAATGTTTATCTTCTGACCGCCTGCCTCAATATATCCCCTGTCGCCGGCCTGTCCGCCTGACTCGGCATAGAAAGGTGTTCTGTCAAACACCAGTTGAACTGCGTCACGGCCACGTGAGTTCACTGTGCGGTACCGGGAGATCCTGACGTTGTCTTCCGTCAGTTCATAACCTGTGAACTGTGTGCTTTCAGTTTCATGTATCAGCACCCAGTCGCCTGCAGTTACGGCCGCATCATCCCTTGATCTTTCTTTCTGGGCGTTGAGTTCGTTTCTGAAGGCCTCTTCGTCAAGGGTCAAGCCGTTCTCACGAAGAATCAGCTGGGTGAGGTCAACAGGGAATCCATAGGTGTCAAAGAGTTCAAATGCATCGGTTCCAGGAAAAATGGTCTTTCCCTCCTGCATCAGTGTCTCAACCCGCCGTTCAATCATCCTCAGTCCCTTGCCCAGTGTCTTGAGGAACGACTGTTCCTCTTCCCGGATTACCTTTGAAATTATTTCCTGTTGTGCCGGCAGTTCAGGGTAATGTGAGCCCATTGACTCCACCAGAGCCGGAAGGAGCCGGTAGATAAAGGGCTCATTCATTCCAAGCGATGTGTAGCCGTACCTGACGGCCCGGCGCAGTATTCTCCGGATGACATATCCTGCCCTGTTGTTTGAGGGCAGCTGGCCGTCGGCCACGGAGAATGCCACAGTCCGCAGATGGTCAGCAATGACCCGGTGGGCTATGTCCCATTCGTTCTTCTCCCCGTAAGGCTTGCCGGTGACGCTGGCCGAGGCTGCCAGCAAAGGCCTGAAGATGTCAGTATCATAGTTTGATTTCTTGTCCTGGATCACCATACAGAGCCTTTCGAAGCCCATGCCGGTATCAACATGCCTGTCAGGAAGTAGCTCCAGCTCACCGCCGGCCCGGCGGTTATACTGTATGAATACCAGGTTCCATATCTCAATGACCTGCGGATGACCGGTGTTTACCATGAGGTGGCCGGGGGTGGCAGCCCTCTCACTGTCAGACCTTATGTCAACATGTATTTCGGAACAGGGTCCGCAGGGACCGGTCTCACCCATCTCCCAGAAGTTGTCTTTCTTCGACCCGTCGATAATGTGATTTTCAGGATTGCTGAAACACTTCAGCCAGTGTGAGGCAGCTTCTTCGTCACGTGGTACGTCCTCCACCGGATCACCTTCAAATACTGTGGCGTAAATCCGTTCCTCGGGTATGCCAAGCCTTCCGGTAAGGAACTCCCAGGCCCATTCTATTGCCTCTTTCTTGAAATAATCGCCGAAAGACCAGTTGCCCAGCATTTCGAACATGGTATGGTGATAGGTGTCAAGTCCTACCTCCTCGAGATCGTTATGCTTGCCTGAAACCCTGAGGCATTTCTGTGAGTTGGCAACCCTCCGGTATTTTGCCGGCTGGTTACCCAGGAAAATATCCTTGAACTGGTTCATCCCTGCATTGGTGAACATCAGTGTGGGATCATTCTTGATTACCATCGGTGCCGACGGCATTATTTTATGTTCCTTTGACCTGAAAAAGCTGAGAAATTCTTCCCTTATTTCGTTTGCCTTCATTTTCTTCTCCGACACCTTTTTATGAAACTATTTTCATTTGGGTGCGTAAAATTAA
>SBFZ01000025.1 GCA_006227095.1 Bacteroidota bacterium
GTACGGCCGTTTATCTCCTCAACCTTTATCAGCGGGAAGTATTTTTCTCCTTCCCTGGGCGGACGAATTGTGCCCCTGATTGTGTCTCCGGTCTTCAGGCCGAAGAGCTTTATCTGTGACTGCGAAACATAAATATCATCCGGAGAGCTGAGGTAGTTGTAATCAGGTGAACGGAGGAATCCGTAGCCGTCAGGCATGATCTCCAGGACTCCGGTGTTGGCTACAATCCCTTCAAAATCATAGGCCCGCTCACGCTTTTCCTCCCTGACCGGTTCGTGTACTTCCGGATGGGGTTGTGCTGCCTCGGGTGTGGCTGGAGGTATGACTATTGCTGCCTCTGGTGCTGCGGCTTCTTCAATTAATCTTGTTTCGCCTTCGGCATCGGTTATCCTCAGGAGATCCTGCTCACTGTCACTGACAGTTTCCTGGGCAAACAGGTTTTTTTCTGGTGCCGGAGCTGCCTGCGCATCAGGGTTATCCTGGTTTCGCTGCTGTTGCTGGTTCCTGGACCTGTCACCGTCAGGCCTGTACTGACCCTGTTTGTCATCCCTGAAGGTGCGGGGTCTCTTGTCACGGTTCTGCTGCCACTGCTGCTGCCGCTGCTGACCCTGTTGCTGGCCCTGCTGCTGCCCCTGTTGCTGACCCTGCTGGCTCTGCTGCTGCTGTCCCTGCTGCTGCCCCTGTTGCTGACCCTGTGGTTGCCCCTGCTGCTGCTGGCCCTGTCCCCTCTGCTGCTGTTGCTGCCCCTGGCCCTGCTGGTTCCCCTGGTATTGAGGCTTTCCCTGCTGTTGCCCCTGACCCTGTTGCTGGCCCCTGGGTTGCTGCTGATCATGGTGCTGTTTTTTCTGTGTCTGGTCAGGCTGCTGTTTTTGCTGCTGTCCCTGTTGCTGCCCCTGCTGCGGCTGCTTTTGTTTCTGCTGCTGGTCGTGTTGCTGACCTTGCTGCTGTCCCTGTTGAGACTGCTTTTGTTTTTGTTGCTGGTCCTTTTGCTGCTGGCCGGACCTGCCAGACTGTTTCTGCTTTTGCTGCTGTCCCGGACGCTCCTGTCTCCGCTCTGACGGCTGGAAATCACTTTTGCCAGTCTTGCGTGTTTCGGCTGCGTCTATAGCCTGCTGGTCAAGGATCTTGTATATGAGATCCTGTTTCTTGAGTAGCTCTACTCTCTTTATTTTGAGCTGCTTAGCTATTTCCCGCAATTCGGGAACCAGCATCTCGCTCAGTTCAAGAATATCATGCATGTCGATAAATGTGTAGAAAGATTAATTTCGATTGTTTCTGGTGAAGTGGAGAATATGAATCAATTCCTCCCGCAGAGTAAGTGACTCGCGCCATTATTCCGGTGCAAGTTTAATCATTAATTGGTTAAAATACAAATTACAAGGTTAAAAATGTGATCCACGGAGCTTTTTGCACCTTCATGGCTGTTATACCTGTCGAGGTTTCGTGCATCGGATTACGAAAATATGCACATAACTTGTTTTTATGAGAAAGTTTTACTAAAATTGTAAGCTTTTGCTTAAAGAAACGGATTAAGCCTGTTAATTTTTTGTCAATGCGCCAGTTAAAAATCACAAAACAGGTCACCAACCGTGACACCCCTTCTCTTGACAAGTACCTGCAGGAGATCGGGAAGGTTGAGCTGATAACACCTGATGAGGAGGTGATCCTGGCCAGGCGTATCCGGACAGGAGATCATGATGCCCTGGCGAGGCTTGTGAAGGCCAATCTGAGGTTTGTGGTTTCCGTGGCCAAGCAGTATCAGAACCAGGGAATGACTCTTCCCGATCTTATCAATGAAGGCAATCTGGGCCTGATAAAGGCAGCACAGCGGTTTGACGAGACCAGGGGGTTCAAGTTTATTTCCTATGCAGTATGGTGGATCAGGCAGGCGATACTGCAGTCGCTTGCAGAACAGGCCAGGATTGTGAGGCTGCCTGTAAACAAGATTGGGTCTATCAACCGTATCAACAAGGCATATTCGAAGCTTGAACAGGAGTATGAGCGTGAGCCTTCGGCCCAGGAGATTGCCGACCTGCTTGAGATAGCCCCGGAGGATGTAAAGGAGGCAATCAGGACCAATGGCCGGACACTGAGCATGGATGCACCCATCAGCTCGGAGGAGGACAACAATATGTATGACGTGATGCAGAATGAAGACACGCCAAGTCCTGACCGCAACCTTATCAATGAATCCCTCTCCTATGAGATAGAAAAAGCGCTTAATACACTCTCCCCCCGTGAGGCACGAGTGCTGAAACTGTATTTCGGGATAGGGATGAAACATCCGTTTACCCTTGAAGAGATAGGAGAGGAGCTTAAGCTTACCCGTGAACGGGTGAGGCAGATAAAGGAAAAAGCCATAAAACGGATTCAGTTTACCACCCGCTGCCGGATACTGAAATCATACCTCGGGTGATGTTTCAAATTCATTTTTTCAAGTTATGAGCCATCTTGTTGCACCTTCATTGCTTGCTGCCGATTTTGCCAATCTTGCTTCAGAAGTGGAGATGATTAATGACAGCGAAGCGGATTGGCTTCATCTGGACATAATGGACGGTCTCTTTGTCCCCAATATATCTTTCGGTTTTCCTGTAATTGAAGCAGTCCGCGATCTTTCAGTCAAACCTCTTGACGTGCATCTGATGATAGTTGACCCCGACAGGTATCTTGAGCGTTTCAGGGATGCGGGTGCATCAACACTGACAGTTCACTATGAAGCCTGCCAGAACCTGCACCGCACGGTGACAGAGATAAGGAGGCTTGGCATGAAGGCAGGGGTTACGCTTAACCCGCATTCGCCGGTTATACTCCTCAAGGATATACTGCCTTACATCGACATGGTGCTCCTGATGACCGTCAATCCCGGTTATGGAGGTCAGACTTTCATACCCGGAAGCATAAACAAGATAGGGGAGTTGCGGAGCATGATTGACGAGGGTGGATATGACGTGCTGATTGAGGTTGATGGCGGCATAGATCTTCATAACGCCCCGATGCTTGTCCATGCCGGCGTTGACGTACTTGTTGCCGGAAGCACAGTTTTCTCTGCATCGGATCCGGCAGAAATCATCAGGAGACTCAGGGAACCGGTCTGATGCCGGCAATAATGCAATTGTCTGCTGGCAGGTTAGCTCTGCCCGGGTGTTAATCTGACAGCCGGTCTTCAATCCAGGATACCATCATCTCCTCCTCCGAGGCATCAAACCAGGTTATCTCCCGGTCCCTGTTCCACCATGTGATCTGCTTGCGTGCATAACGGCGGGTATTACTCTTTATCTGCATCACTGCCTCCTCACGCGTGATCTCTCCGTCAAACCACCTGAACAACTCGCGGTAACCAACTGTATTGAGTGCGTTAAGTCCCTTATGGTGCCTGAGCGAGAATGCCTCATCCTCCAGTCCGTTCTTCATCATCAGGTCAACCCTGCTGTCAATCCTGCTGTACAGCTCATTCCGTGACCGGGTAAGACCGGCCCATATTATCCGGAAATCACGCTCTCTCACCTGTGCGGTCAGGAACGAGGAGTAGGGCCTGCCTGTGCTTTCAGTGATCTCCAGTGCCCTTAGCAGACGCCTGTGATTATGAAGATCAACCTTTGAATAATAAACAGGATCAAGCAGTTTCAGTGCAATCCTTAATCCGGAAATGCCTTCCCGGCTGTAAATGTCTGCATATTTTTCCCTGACGGCAGGATCAGTGTCAGGGATGTCATCCATTCCCCTGCAAACGGCATCCATATAGAGCATTGATCCTCCGGTCATTATCGCCACCGGGTTCTTTTTGAAGAGTCCGGGCAGCAATGACAAAACATCCCTCTCGAAACGGCTTATACTGTAATAGTCAATTACGGAAAGAAACCCGATGAAGTGATGTCTGACACGTTCAAGCTCCTCCACGGACGGGGAAGCGGTACCGATCTTCATCTCACGGTAAAACTGCCTGGAATCACATGAAATGATCTCACAGCCCAGTCTGCACGCCAGGTCAATGGCAAAACGGGTCTTGCCGACGCCGGTAGGGCCGGGAATTACTATAAGGGTATTTTTCATCGGGTAAAGGGAGGGGAAGGATTAATCCTCTTCCTCTTCCTCCATGCTTTCGATATTGTCGAATTCCTCCAGGTCTTCTTCGTCTTCTCCCTCGAAGAAGATTTCATCGTCAACGACATCATGGTCAACATCGTCATCATCATCATCATCCGTGACAACGAGGTTGTTGTATTTCTTGCGTGCCACGCCTCCGAAGGTGACCTGTTTCGGCGGCAATCCCTTGGAGTTGATACAGACCGGGTAATCCTTGTCATCTTCCTCCCTGAACTCTCCTACATACTCCACAAATAGAGCCCTGTCATTGAAAAAGTCAAAAACATACAAAAGCTTCTGATTTTTGCGGAATATTACTTCTTCAAGAACGGCATTCTCCATTGTAGATGAACCGGCGCCCATGTCGAACAGGGTAAATTCTTCCTCTTTTTCCCAGCTTTCAGTTGCCATAAAGAAAGACGCGATCTGCGACCGGTCAAACTCAAGCTCATCCTGAAGAGCATTGTGAAAATCGAGCAATGACTGGCTGTCGAGAAACTCGAACTCCCTTACAAACGCCTCATCCTCATCAGATAACACCACAAATCTGTATACCATGATACTCACTTTTTCAACCTGTGCAATTTAATATTTTTTATATATAGATTCACTGCCGGTTATTTTTTTTTAGCAGGAAGCTGATTGTGTCGACATTGTCTGCATAATCCCATAATTCGGGCTGTTGCGTAGTGCCAAACGGAAGATGACCGTGTCCTGCGATGCACTGAAGGAGGTTTTGCTTCATCTCAGGGGAAATCAGGGATGACATCCCCGCAGGATAGTATTCATAATGCACCACCCCCATCGGAGGGGTAAGCGAGGGTGATTCCCTGAGCAGGAAAAAACCTCCGTCAATGAATTTTTCCCTGTTGACTATCATTACCGCCCTGTTATGATCATAGTTAATGTTATACTTGTAATGTGACTGTAATGTTTCCATTCCTTTCCAGTGAGGCACAAGAGAAGCCGGATCATACCCTTCGGGGAGGTAAAGCTTGGATACATTCCTGCACCCCAGTCCGAAATAGGAGAATATATCATCGGCAAGGCATTCCAGTTCCAGGTTGTTCTCGGTTCCGTCAAGGATGGCAATGCTGTTCCTGTTATGCCTGATGATGGAGGGAACTTTCCGGAAATAGTATTCAAAGTACCTTGAGGTGTTATTGCTTCCGGTTGCAATAATCATGTCAAATCCCCTGAGCCTGTCTGTGGTCAGATCGATCAGGGGAGCAAAGCCGGGTTCAATGTCAGTCAGGGTCATTGCCGCAGCCTTCATCAGCGGTTCGTCTTTTGTGCTGAGCCTGGCCTGTATCCTGTTGCCGGTAACCAGTACGCAAAGCATGTCATGGAATCCCACAAGAGGTATGTTTCCTGCCATGATTACCCCGATTGTCAGTGGTGTGCCCGTATCTGCCAGTTCCGGGTACCTTGAAAGCCAGGCAGTCAGTTTCTGAGGTGTAAGTGAATTACCCAGTGCAAGGAGTGACCGCCTGACATTACCGGGAGTGAACCATGGATTTGAAAGGTGGAGTGACTCAGCCAGGTCATTGAACACACCGGCGTGACCTGTGTCTGCTCCTGCTGCCGCATCACGGAATATCCTGCCCAGTGCAGCAAAGGCTTCAATCCTTTTTTCAATAAAAAAAATGCCCGTTTTCACACGGGCAAAGTTATAAAATGAGAATCAGAAATAAAGGTCACTGAAGGGCGAAGGTTATCGGAAGGGTCATTGATACCTTTACCGGAACGCCTCCCTGCTTTCCCGGTTCCCACTTCGGGCAACCGGCCATCATGTCAAGTGCCGCCTTGTCAAGCAGGGGATCAGCACTTTTGATCACTTTCGGACTGGTAAGATTGCCCTGTTCATCAATAATGAATTCCACGAATACCCTGCCCTGTATCCCTTTCTCATGGGCTTCCTTGGGGTAGTCAATGTTTTTTACCAGCCAGCTGCGCAGCGCCTGGCCGGTGGTATCACCCATGAATACCGGCATTTGCTCGACCACTTTAAATACATCAGCCGGTAATTCCATTGAGGCCCCCTCAGGGGTTGCCGGCTGTGCTTCAGCCTGGGCTGCCGCAGGGGCATCACCTGCTGCGGCTTCTTTCGGTGCCTTGTTGCCGCCGTTGCAGGCAAACATGAACATCAGTACAAGGGCTACCGGAACTGCCATTAACATTCTGGGGGAAAAGCCTTTTCCCGTTCTTTTCATTGTCATCATAATTATTCGGTTTTTAAGAAGTGAACTGCCTGAAAAATAACTGGTAAGTATTGATCTGTGGCTCCTGAATACCGAAGAAAGCAAAAGTTCGGTATACTTTCCGGGATCTTCTCCGTCAGATAAG
>SBFZ01000301.1 GCA_006227095.1 Bacteroidota bacterium
AGCATGCAGGCATGGGCCGTGTCAGGAGGCGGCAAATGCATCCATCTGCTGCTTCAGCCACTCGAGCCATTCGCGGATCCCCTCGCCGTGGACTGCCGAGGTCATGAAGATTTTTATGCGGGGATTGATTTCCGCCATATCTGCACGAAAAGAAGCAATATGGAAATTGGTATATGGCAGTATGTCGGTCTTATTAAGAATTACAGCCCTTGCCCCGGAGAAAAGCATAGGATACTTGGCAGGCTTGTCATCACCTTCCGCAGTGCTGACCACCGCAAGCTTGAAGGCCTCTCCGAGATCGAACTGCGAGGGGCAGATCAGGTTACCCACATTCTCGACAAAAAGCAGGTCAAGATGATCAAGATCAAAGTGCTCCAGAGCCTTCCAGATACTGTGTGAATCAAGGTGGCATCCCCCTTCCGTATTGATAGAGACAATGGGTATATTGTATTTCTCCAGCCTCTTTGCATCACGGTCAGTTGTAACATCACCTTCAATAACCCCTATTCTTATCCCTGAAGACAGCGTTTCGCAGGTTCTTTCCAGCAGGGTAGTCTTACCGGCACCGGGTGAACTGATGATGTTAACCATCATTACATTTTTGCTTCTGAGAAGGCTGCGCACCTCTTCAGCCTTGTTCTGATTCCTGTCAAGGATGTTTTTCATAATCTTGATTTCCATGGTTACCCTCCTTCTATGCTTTTAATGAATAATTCTTTTCCGTGTATCAGCTCTATTTCTTCCGACCCGCACGACTGGCAGGCATGCAGATCACCGGCAGGCATGTAAGGTGCTCCGCAATGCATGCAGCGCATCTCTGCGGGTACGATCTCAATAACAAGCTCCGCATCCGCGGTGACAGTGCCCCTGGCTGCCTCCCTGAAGGCTGACTCAAGGAGGTCAGGGACTACCTGTATGAACTGTCCGAAGGTGACGTTCACCCTCTCAACGGCTTTCCAGCCTGCCTCCGAGGCATACCGTCCGACCATCTCTGCCAGGTCCGTTGCTATCCTGAGTTCATGCATACCGTTCAACCATCTTTACCATGTCCGTTGCTATCCTGAGTTCATGCATACCGTTCAGTTATCCCACAATTGTTTCCTGCCAAAACCTTTCATGCCATAGCCCTTCTTCAGCAGATTCTTGGCAGCAGCTGTCCGGGTGGCATTTCCAGGAACCTCTGTCCGCCTGATGCACTGTTGAGTATGACCCTGCCGGCCCTCGTGGAGGTGATTCTGCCTATTATTGCAGTATCCCTGCCGTGCTGATCCTGACGCATCCTTTCCGCAATACGGTCAGCCTCTTCAGGGGCTGCCACAACCAGCAGGCGCCCTTCGCTGGCGAGGCTGAAAGGGTCAAAGCCAAGTATTTCACACATCCCCCTTACCGGCTCCTGAAAGGGAACAGATGCCTCGTCAACCTCGATGCCACATCCCGTCATTGCTGCAAGCTCATTGAGCACCGCTGCAAGCCCGCCTCTTGTGAGGTCTCTCATGAAATGTACCGCGCCAGGCACCCCAGTAACCTTTTTTACCAGGTGGTTCAGGCACGCACAGTCTGATACCAGCGGCATATCGAATGAGAGTTCCCTTCGTGCGGCAAGTATTGTGACTGCATGATCTCCGGGCGCACCGTTGATTATCAGCCTGTCACCCTCCCTCACCGCCGAGGCATTGCCTATATGGGAAAGTTCCCTTCCAAGAACTCCTACTCCTGCCGTGTTGATGAAGAGCCCGTCACACGTCCCTTTCCCGACCACCTTGGTGTCGCCTGTTACTATCCTTACCCCGGCAACCTCAGCCTCATCGGCCATGGATGTCACAATCAGGTCAAGCTGATCAAGGCTGAAACCCTCCTCGATGATGAATGCTGCCGAAAGATACACTGGCTCAGCCCCTGAAACGGCAAGGTCATTGACCGTACCGCATACGGCAAGCTTTCCTATATTGCCTCCGGGAAAAAAGAGGGGACTGATCACATATGAATCAGTGGTGAATGCGAGCAGATCACCGCTCACATGGAGCAATGCCGAATCAGTCATTGGTCCGTTCATTCCGAAACGGGAGGCAAAGTGGTCACGTATCAGAATCTGTGCCTCTCTTCCTCCGCCACCGTGACCCAGGGTAATTCTTTCACTCATGGATATGGTATTTGTACCAGGTATTGCATGCCCCTTCATCAGATACCATGCAGGCTCCCCCGGGGCTGTCGGGAGTACATGCTGCTGCAAAGAGAGGACAGTCGGCCGGGGTAATCACTCCCCTGAGAATTTCGCCGCATCGGCAGCCGCTTTCATGCTCCGGCTCAGGAAGATCGAAGCTGAAACGGTCGCCGGCATCAAATCGGCGGTACTTTTCACGGATGGTCAGGCCACCGTTAGGGATGACACCAAGGCCACGCCATTCGGCATCCCCGGGTTCAAAGACCTCGTCCATGTAGCCCCGGGCCCTGCTATTTCCTTCCGGTGTCACCGCCCTGCGATACTCGGTTTCAACACGTGGTGACCGGCTGTTGACCTGCCTGACAAGCATCAGGACAGCCAGCATCAGGTCAGCAGGCTCAAAACCGGTGACCACACAGGCCAGCCCGTACCTGCGGGGTATGAAATCAAAGGCTGAGGAACCTGTAACCACTGCCACATGGCCAGGGCATATAAAACCGTCAATCGTGGTTCCCTCCCTCAGCAGCATCTCCATTGCCGGAGGCATAACCTTATGGGCATTGAGGACGAAGAAGTTTTTCACATCCCGCTTCAAGGCCTCTGTCAGGGTAACCGCAGTTCCGGGTGCAGTGGTCTCAAAGCCTATGGCAGGGAATATGACATTTCTTTTCCTTTCGGAGGAGGCAAGCTCCAGTGCATCACCGGCTGACAGCACCACCCTGATGTCAGCGCCTGCGGCCCGGGCTGCGGCCGGGGTGACCATTGTGCCCGGAACCCTCATGAGATCACCGAACATGGCAATGGTCACCTCTCCGCCGGAGGCAAGAGCGACAAGCATGTCAATATACGAAGCCGGCGTAACGCATACCGGGCAGCCCGGGCCGGAGATGAGCCTTACCTGCGGCGGAAGCAGTGAAGGTATGCCGAAACGGTGAATGGCGGCCGTATGCCCTCCGCAGACCTCCATGAAGACATATTCACGCGACACCTCACGGCTGATCATTTCAGCCAGGCGGGCAATATGCCTTCCGTTCCTGTATTCATCAACGTACTTCATATGCTGTTCACCATCAAGGCTTGTCATCCATCTCATCAAGAAGACGAAGAGTCTCCAGTGCCTCCTCCTCCTTCAGTTTTTCAATGGCAAATCCGGCATGCAGCAGAACATAATCGCCCGGCTTCACACCTTCAACCATCTGCAGCCCGGCCCGGAAGACGGCACCACCCACGGAGACCTCCGCCATGTCTCCCTCAATGGCAAGAACCCTGGCAGGGAGACTCAGACACATAATCGCCTCCTTTCCGCAGCCGTCACCAGCTGCCCTAGCGATATACCCCCGTCATTGGGAGGTACCTGGTTATTGGTATATACCCTGAATCCTTTCATGGATAAAAGATACAATGATTTTTCAAGCAGATAACTGTTCTGGAAAACTCCCCCGGAAAGCACAACACGGTCTAGTCCGGTATCATTCCTTATTGAGATGCAGACAGCCAGTATTATCTGAGCCACGGTATTGTGAAACCTGGCCGGAACCATGCTGTGGTCTTTCCGGGCAATATCACCCAGTATTGCATCAAACATCTCCGTAAGACTTACGGTGCCGTTGAGAGAAAACGGATAATAATCCATTGTGCTGCTGCCAATTGCCGATTCGAGACGCATGGGTGCTTCAGAATCAAAGGAGCTGTTTGTACAGAGCTGCAGGAGAGCCGCAACAGAATCAAAAAGGCGTCCGGCACCGCAGGTAAGGGGCGAATTGATGCCCCTGTCCATCATCTCAATGACTGAAGCAAGCTTTTTCCCGTCAATTTCCCTGAAGAGTCTTAATGAGGTGAAATCATAACTGCTGCCGAAACAACCGTAGAGACATGACAATGCCATCCTCCAGGGTTCGGCGACGGCTGCATCGGCTCCGGGCATCATGAAATAGTCAAAGTGAGTATATCTTTCAAAATCAGAGGATGAAACAACCAGGAACTCACTTCCCCATGTATGGCCGTCTGTACCGAACCCGGTGCCGTCCATGATCACCCCTATAACCTTCCCGTCAAGACCATTTTCTGCCATTACCGATACTGCATGGGCATGATGGTGCTGTACCGTGACAAGCGGCAGGCCGTATTCCCCTGCCAGTTCACGGGCAAAGCGGCCCGACAGGTATTCAGGGTGCATGTCACACACAGCCAATGATGGATTGAACCTGAAAAGAGAAGAGAACAGATTGTATGTCTCAGTGTAAAAATCCCATGTGGCCACATTCTTAATATCGCCTATATACTGGCTCATGTAAGCCGCCTTTCCCTTGCCGATACAAAATGTGTTCTTCTGTTCTGCCCCGGCGGCAAAGATTCCTTCAGTATCTGACCGGAGAACCACAGGCTGCGGCACATAACCGCGTGACCTCCTGATGAGAATGGTATTCCCGGCTGCCACCCTGACCACCGAGTCGTCTGCGCGGTTGCATATCTCCCTGTTGTAGCTGACCACGCAGCCGGCGACGGGCATCAGGTGAAGCAAGGCAACGGGGTCTGAAATGATGATAGGTTCATCACTCAGGTTTCCGCTCGTCAGAACGACGGCCGGAGTACTGACTTTCCTGAAAAGCATGTGATGCACAGGCATATGCGGGAGCATTGCACCGATCGTATTCAGACCGCTGCTGACAGACGGAGCCAGTGCTTTCTTCTGCCTCAGAATAAGTATCGGCCTTCGCCACGAGAGAAGCAGCGTCTCTTCCTCCTCCGTGGCGATGCAATACTCTTTCAGCACATCAATATCCCTGAACATCACCGCAAAAGGCTTCATGTCACGCTGCTTGCGCTTCCTCAGCCCGGCAACCGCATCCTCGTTCATTGCATCACACATCAGGTTGTACCCTCCCACTGACTTGATGGCAACACTCTCACCTGCGGCAAGACGTCCGGAAATGATGCCGGTAATGTCCGAAATGCCGGTCACTTCAGTTCCGCCGGCCCGTAGTGTATATACCGGCCCGCAATTGTTGCATGCAACAGGCTGGGCATGGAACCTCCTGTCTGACATGGTGCCGTACTGCGAAGCACAGCGCTGACACATCTCAAACGGTGCCATCGAGGTGTTTACCCTGTCATACGGGAGGGACCTGATAATGGTAAAGCGGGGACCGCAGTCGGTGCAATTGATAAACGGATAGTCAATCCTGCCCTGATCGGTGTCAAGATCCGACAGGCATTCGGCACATACGGCAATGTCAGGACTAACCTCGGTTATGGTTTCATCAATGTTCCGGCTCGGGGAAATGGTGAACCCGGTATAAGGCCCGGCATCCGTTTCGCTCAGAACCACCGATCGCACAACTGCTGCCGGCGGTGCCTGTTTGCGGATATCATCCGCAAACCTGCCGGCGGTTTCAGAATCACACATGATAACAACCCGTACACCGTCACTCCTGTTGACAACCTCACCGGTGAGGCCGTATGACAATGCCAGCCTGTAGATGAAGGGGCGGAATCCCACTCCCTGAACAAGCCCGGTTATAAATATCTCATACCCCTTTTCTATGGCATTCAAAGAAATAACGATTGTTTTTCACGCATACGGCTGACAGACCAGATAACACCTTCTATCTCATCGCTCAGGTTTACATTGCTGACAACCACATACTCAGGTACCCTGAGGAGTACCGGGGCAAAGTTCACAATCCCCCTGATTCCCATTCCGATCAGTTCATTGCATACCTCCTGTGCCGAGATGGCCGGGACAGCAACTATTGCCACTGCGACATGAAACCTGTCAATGATCTCCTGCATTCGTTCGGGTGAATATACCTGGTTGTCAGACCTCACCTTCTGTTTATAGGGATCAATGTCAAAGGTTGCCACTATGTTAATGCCCCGCTGGATAAACTGACCATATTTTGAAAGAGCCTGACCCAGGTTACCCATCCCCACAAGTATCACATTGCTTATCCTGTCACGTTTGAAGAGCACCTCCATCCCTTCCAGCAGGGTGGCCGTAACGTACCCGCCCCTCCTGTTTCCCCTTATTCCGTACTCTGAAAAGTCTTTCCTTACCTGTTCGGGAGTAACCCCGGCTGCCTCGGCAAGGGTGTAGGAAAATACCCTGGTTACACCCATTGACTTCAGTCTTAACAACAGCCCGTGGTAAAGGAAAATTCTTCTCAGACTGTTCCTGGTATTATGTTTTGTGAATTGTTTCACATTAATTCGCTGCAATACAATTCCTTCATGCAAGTTAAAACAA
>SBFZ01000168.1 GCA_006227095.1 Bacteroidota bacterium
CTTAAACTCCTTTTATTATACAGCCCTTGATCCTTCTGATTCTGAAGATTACGGTTCTTTTCATGGCACTCTGGAAGATATAGCGAAAAGGATGGGTACAGGGGGAAATACACTGTTTTATCTTTCACTTCCTCCTGAATTGTATGATGACATAACCCACAATCTTGCACAGTGCGGGCTCAGCAGTGAGAGCGACGGATGGAAGAGGATGATAATAGAGAAGCCTTTCGGTTATGATTTCGAGTCTGCCGTCAGGCTCAACAGGCTTTTGCTGGAGCACTGGAATGAGAGCCAGCTCTATCGTATTGACCATTACCTTGGCAAGGAGACTGTTCAGAACATTCTTGTTACCAGATTCTCAAACGGTATCTTCGAACCACTATGGAACAGGAATTTTGTGCACCATGTTGAGATTACCTCCTCCGAGAGCCTGGGTGTAGAGAAGAGAGGTTCATACTATGAAGGGACGGGAGCATTGCGTGACATGATCCAGAATCATCTTCTGCACCTTGTCGGGTTCATTGCCATGGAGCCTCCGTCGTCAATAGCGTCAAACTCAATCAGGAATGAGCTTGTCAAGGTTTTTGAGTCACTGCGCCCGATAAGGCCGGAAGAGGTTGGGAAGGTTAGCATCAGGGGGCAGTATACCGGTGCTCATGTAAGGGGTGAATGGCTCAGGGGTTATCGTGATGAGGATGGTGTTGACCCGGCCTCCATGACAGAGACCTTTGCCGCTGTAAAGTTTTATATTGATAACTGGAGATGGGGTGGGGTACCTTTCTATATCAGAACAGGCAAGCGTTTGCCAACAAGGGTGACCGAGGCAGTAATTCATTTCAAGCCTACTCCGCACCTGCTCTTTTCCGGGGAGAGTCCCTGTGAGGGATGTAACCAGTTAATAATCAGGATTCAGCCGGATGAAGGAATCCTTCTCAAGTTTGGAATGAAGATTCCGGGGGCCGGATTCAACGTAAGGAATGTCAACATGGACTTTCATTATTCAGATCTTGCAGACGGGCATATTCCGGAAGCTTATGAACGACTGATATTTGACTGCATGAATGGTGATTCCACCCTGTATACCAGGTCAGATGCGGTACTGGCAGCATGGAAATTCCTTGATCCCATCCTGCAGGCATGGAAGAATGACCGTTCGATACCTGTATATGGTTATCCTGCCGGAACGTGGGGACCGGAAACAGCGGATGACCTTATTGAGGAGTCTGAGCTTACCTGGCGTTATCCGTGTAAAAATCTTGCCGATGATGGCGTTTATTGTGAATTATAATTAGATTTATAATCTGATTTTTTAATAACATGTCACATTCAGTCAGAGTGTTCCCCTCCCGTGAAGCCCTGGCTCAAAGCTTTGCGGCAATGCTGATCAGGGATCTTGACCGTATTGAGCCCGACCATTACTATACCATTGCCCTCTCGGGCGGTTCCACACCCGAATTTATTTTCCGCTACCTGTCTGAGAATTACGCCGAAAGGATAAGCTGGGAAAAACTCCTGGTATTCTGGGGCGATGAGCGTTGCGTACTGCCTGAAGACAAAGAGAGCAATTACAGAATGGCATATGAAAGTCTTCTGCAGAATGTCCCCATTCCGGATGCAAACATTTTCCGCATTAAGGGTGAGGATGATCCGGTCACGGAAGCAAGGCAGTATTCCGAACTGGTAAGCAGCATGGTTCCCTTTTACAACGGGATTCCCCAGTTTGACCTGATGCTGCTTGGGCTGGGAGACGATGGTCATACAGCATCCATCTTTCCCGACAGGATTGATCTGTTCGCCACCGGACAGCTATTCGAGGTTGCAGTGAAACCTGATACCAGGCAAAAAAGAATTACAGCAACAGGAAAGATCATTAACAACTCATCAAAAATTTATTATATTGTGACCGGAAAGGGCAAAGCATCCATTGTGTCTGAAATTATCGAGGGGAAGAGGGGGTCAGAACTCTATCCGGCTTCAAGGGTAATGCCTGCTTCGGGGCATCTGGTATGGATGCTTGATGTCCCGGCAGCGTCACTTCTCAGAGTCTGAACAATTTAACAAATAGTAACTTTCCGTTTATGATCGCAGGAATTCTCAGGGAGTCAGGAGACGAAAAAAGAGTCGCCCTGCTTCCCGCCGAAGCGGCAGCCGTTATCAAGCTCGGACTGAAAGTCGTGGTTGAAGAGGGCGCCGGAACAGGAGCTTTTGCTTCTGATGAACTGTACCGTACAGCAGGTGCCTCAACTGCCACCAGAAGAGAAGTGGTATCAGGGGCTGACGTGCTTTTTACGGTGAATCCTCCGCTGGAGGATGATATCTCTCTTTACAGGGAGGGACAGCTGATTTTCACTGTCCTGGATCCTGTTGCCAACAGGGATTGGCTTGAAAAGGCGCGTCAGAGGAAACTGACCGTAATGGCACTTGATCTCGTTCCCCGTATTACCAGGGCACAATCGATGGATATACTTTCATCGATGGCAACAGTCTCGGGGTACAAGGCGGTGCTTGAAGCAGCATCATTGCTTCCGCGGTTTTTCCCGATGTTCATGTCTGCAGCCGGAACCATCAAGCCTGCCAGGGTGCTTATACTGGGTGCCGGTGTGGCAGGACTACAGGCTATTGCCGTGGCACGGAAACTGGGTGCAGTGGTTGAAGTATTCGACGTCAGGTCAGCCGTAAGGGATGAGGTTAAAAGTCTCGGCGGCAAATTTATTGAGGTTGAAGGGGCCAGGGAAGATGCTGCTGCCGGAGGTTACGCCGTGGAGCAGACTGAAGACTTCAGGAAGAGACAACAGGAACTTATCCAGGAACGGGCCGCAGCTGCCGATGTGATCATCGCCACAGCGCAGATACCCGGTAAAAAAGCTCCGGTACTTGTCCTGAAGGATACAGTAACAAGGATGAAACCGGGATCGGTGATCATTGACCTTGCAGCCTCTTCCGGAGGAAACTGCGAGCTTACCGAAAACGGCAAAACAATAGTGGCAGGCGGGGTTACCATCGCCGGTCGCTCGGAATATCCGGCGGCCATGTCATCCGATGCGAGCAAAATGTTCGGCAACAACGTTGTCAACCTGCTCAGGATAATGACCGACGGAAAAGGTAATGTCAATCCTGACTTCACAGATGAAATAGTGGCCGGTACCGCCGCCGTACATGGTGGTGAGTATTTAAGCCCCAGAGTAAAACAACTGCTTGATATCTAACAGACCAGAATATGGAAGGAATACTTGAATTCTTTATGGCCAACAGGGGCATGATTTATATGGTGATCCTGTCAATCTTTCTTGGCATTGAGGTTATCAGCCATGTGCCTGCAATACTTCATACCCCCCTTATGTCAGGGGCAAACGCCATTCACGGTGTGGTAATCATTGGTGCAATAATAGTAATGGGACATGCAGAGACAACCGGTGCAATGATACTGGGTTTCCTGGCAGTGGTCCTGGGAACGCTCAATGTGGTCGGTGGTTTTGTGGTGACCGACAGGATGCTGGAGATGTTCAAAAAGAAAAAGTAACGAAGTATTAACTATCTCAGTCTTAAAAAAACAGTCATATGAACGACGTTACTCAGTTTTCAGCAGGTCTCTCGGTACTCGAGATCTCCTATATACTTGCCTCAATACTCTTCATTCTGGGGCTCAAGATGCTAAGTCATCCCCTCACGGCCAGAAGGGGAAATTTCCTCGCTGCCATCGGTATGACCATGGCAATTGCAGCCACCCTGCTGTTTCACGAGAAGGATGGCATGCCGATCGGCAATATCGGATGGATAATCGGTGCAATGGCCGTTGGTACGGTCATCGGTTGGGTAATAGCAGTAAAGGTCAAGATGACGGCCATGCCTCAGCTGGTTTCATTCTTCAACGGAATGGGAGGTGCAGCTGCCGCACTGATCTCGATGATGGAGTTCCCGCATGTAAGCCCGGAACTTATGATGAAGTCGGGGATGGCAAATGGTCATGTG
Organism: Bacteroidota bacterium; assembly: GCA_006227095.1. GTDB lineage: Bacteria > Bacteroidota > Bacteroidia > Bacteroidales > VadinHA17 > SR-FBR-E99. Next base: position 3,970 of record SBFZ01000168.1, read on the forward strand.
CTGGCTATTCTTCTCGGACTGGTTATAGGATCGGTCTCCTGGGCAGGAAGCATGATCGCCTTCGGGAAGCTTGATGGATGGATAGGCGACCTCAGGGTGAAGGCAATGAAGTATGTCAACCTTACGATACTTGCCTTTATCATCGGATTCGTTGTGTTCATAATGACCCGCGATGTTGCAGCCTCGGCTGAACTTACACACCTTATTATAATTCTCTTTGTTGTGGCTGTGGCTTACGGCGTATTGTTCGTCATGCCCATCGGAGGGGCAGACATGCCGGTTGTGATCTCATTGCTCAACAGCTTTACCGGTGTGGCAGCTGCCATGGGCGGGTTCCTCTACAATAACCAGGCAATGCTCACCGGAGGTATCCTCGTCGGATCGGCAGGAACAATCCTTACGGTACTGATGTGCAAGGCAATGAACAGGTCGCTGCTCAACGTGATAATAGGAGTCTTCGGCGGAGGAGGAGCTGCAGCCACCAGTGCTGCCGGGAGCATAAAGGAGATAACCGTATCTGATGCCGCAGTCCTTCTCAGCTATTCAAAAAAGGTGGTAATCGTACCCGGCTACGGTCTTGCAGTGGCGCAGGCCCAGCATATCTGTCATGAGCTTGACAAGCTCCTGGAAGAGAAAGGGGTGGAGGTGAAGTATGCCATACATCCTGTGGCCGGACGTATGCCAGGTCACATGAATGTCCTCCTGGCAGAGGCTGATGTCCCTTATGAACAGCTTATAGAGAGTGATGAGATCAATCCTGATATGCCCAATACTGATGTGATTGTGGTTATTGGTGCCAATGACGTAGTCAACCCGGCTGCAGAGGATGATCCTTCAAGCCCCATTTACGGCATGCCTATTGTCAGAGCCCGCGAGGCAAAGAACATAATAGTGATGAAACGCGGGATGGGCAAGGGTTACGCTGCAATTGAAAACATGCTGTTCTTCAATGACAAGACCCGGATGCTGTTCGGCGACGCCAAATCGACCCTGCAGGCACTTGTAGGAGAGGTTAAGGAGTTGTAGGGCAGGCAATGGTAAATAGGCATTAGGCAGTAGGCAGTAGGCATTAGTGTTGACAATGCCATAGAGTATCTTCACTACTGCCTATTGCCTATTGCCTATTGCCTTTGTTTATAACATCAGAGATGTGTTCCCAGTATTTCAGATGGAACTTCAGACTCTTTTTGTCAAGCATTGAATGGAGGGTGGCAGGCTTGTCATCGGGTGCAAACTTAACCAGGGCACGGTCTTCATAAAGAGCTGATACCTCCGGGTGAAACTGTACCGAGAAGACATTGGGGTACTTGTTGTGATAAATACCTTCAACTATCTTTCCGTCGTCTGAAACTGCGGTAACGGAGAATCCCGGTGCCACATCCTTGATTGCCTGGTGGTGGCTGCTGTAAACCAGTGGTTTAATCTTCCGTGAAACCTTTACTGTCTTCCCGAAGAACAAGTTATCGGTAAAACTGACCGGATGCAGGTTAATGCCCATGAAGTCATCGTCATCACGTATGTTCTGCCAGTAATTGCGATGGAGGTTATTCCTGCTGATCAAAACATGTGTTTCAGGCTTGAAACTGTTGTACAGCTGTGCCGGAATATCCTGGTAGAGTGTACCGCCGGCGGCCACATTCATTGACTGGAGACCGAGACAGAAACCGGTAACCATATATGCGGGATTTTCAGAAAGCAGGGGTGTGAAGGAGGCATTGCGCGTGCTTCCGAGCAGATGGAAAAGGAAACTGACCTCAAACAGGTGCCTTCCGGGGTCAGTAGTTTCGGAGTACCAGTTTTCCTCACCATAAAGTGCAGGCGGGATGTCCTGGCCGCCAAAAAAGATCACACCAACTGAGTTGCGGAAAATTTTCCTGAAATCATCGCTGCACCCATTTTCCCGGTAAACGGTCTCTTCAGCAAGCGCTCCCCTTACCTGGTACAGATGAAAGGCGGTAAGGCTGTTCTTTTCAATATGTTCTGCAGCCTTGCTGAAGTCATATTCCTGGCTTGAATGGTAGACACCAACAAATTCGACCTGTTTAAGGTCAACATCCAGTATCCCTTTGTCAAGCAGGAATTTGACCACGCCAATATTTCCTGCAGTGGGATTCAGCATAATGACATACTTTTTCTCCTTGCTGAACTCTTCCCTGAAGAAGTTCTGGCTGCTGAGGGAGAGGACTACCGCCAGAAGAGACAGAGTGATTATCAGTTTTTTCATGTGGAAGTTGGTTTACGGAATATTATAATCAGGACTTAATACCTTCTGACAAATGTAATTCTTATTCTGCGACAATCCGTTCTTCAGCTTTCAGATATCCGGTTCTGGGATTGCTGTTGTTGAAAGAAGCCATCATTCCAAATA
>SBFZ01000333.1 GCA_006227095.1 Bacteroidota bacterium
TAGGCAGTAGTGAAATATAGTGTATAAAATGCATATTGGCTGCCTCGCCCACGGACTCTCAGACCTTCAGACTTTTAGACCTTCAGACTTTTAGACCTTCAGACTTTTAGACCTTCAGACTTTCGGACTTTAAGACTTTCAGACTATGAAAAAATACGACCATAAATACCTCCTGGAATTCACAACCGGAATATTCATGCGCCTGGGGTGCAGCCGTGATGATGCTGCATCCGTGGCTGCGGTGCTGGTGGCAGCGGAGCTGCGTGACCACTCCTCGCATGGCATGATAAGGGTACGCGAATACTATGAGCTCTGGAAGAGCGGCAGGGTGAATGTAACACCTGACGTCAGAACCGTGCACGAAACCCCCTCCACCGCCGTGGTTGACGGTGACGGCTGTTTCGGGATGGTAGCAGGTGTAAGGTCAATGAACCTGGCCGTTGAGAAGGCGGCTGCAACCGGCACAGGCTGGGTGGCAGTACGTAACTCAAACCACTTCGGGATAGCCGGCTATTATGCAATGATGGCCCTGGGACATGACATGGTGGGTATTGCCGTCACCAATGCCAATCCGCTTGTGGTGCCTACCTTTTCGGTAAGCCGTTTCCTTGGGACCAATCCCCTGGCCGTGGCTGTTCCGGCACTTGAAGAACCACCATTTGTGGCCGACTTCGCAACAACGCCTATTGCACGGGGCAAGCTGGCCGTATCCGAGAAAAAAGGTGAGAAGGTACCATTGGGATATGTACAGGATTCCGAGGGACTCCCCTCAGATGATCCGGGCATCCTTCGCCGCGGAGGAGGGATGGTCACACTGGGCGGCGACCGGCTTCACGGAAGTCACAAGGGGTATTGCATGACGGCAGTGATTGATATTTTCAGTTCACTGTTCAGCGGCGCCAACTTCGGACCGTTCGTGCCGCCCAGCGTGGCTTACCTGCCGGTACCTGAAAACCAGCCTGGCGTTGGGACTGGTCACTTCTTCGGTGCTATGAGGGTTGATGCCTTCAGGCCCGCAGATGAGTTCAGGGCCGGGATGGATCACTGGATCAGGACTTTCCGCAATGCGAAGCCTGCGAAGGGTGAAGAAAGGGTGCTGATACCCGGAGATCCTGAAAGAGAGGCAGAGGAGAGATTCCGCAGGGAAGGGATCACACTTGTCCCTGCCGTGGTGCAGGACCTCAAAGGTATTGCTGCAGAGCTGGGCACAGACTTCGTATCTGAGTGAGTGCCCCGGGTGACGGAGTGCATGGCGCAGGGAATCTGCCGCAAGGGGTTGCTCCTTCTGCCGGATGCATGGTGACCACACCGGCACAACTGCTATCTGACTATCAGCTTGCTTATGGATTTGCCCTTTTCGGTGGCGGCAACAAGAAAATAGAGCCCTGCAGCGGGAACGCCTGACATCTCAACGCTGCCACCCGAGGCAAGCGTTTCACGGTGAATCAGCACTCCGCTGAGATTCCATATTTCAACAGACACAGGAAGCGCTGTCTCCTCCTCCGGGCAGATTACAATACTTTCATCCCGCCTGACCGGGTTGGGATAAACCATCATTGCCCCGGGCCGGGTCAGGTCGACTACTGCCGTGGATGAACCGAGCTCCCTGTCCCACTGGTACCACTTCGTGTTTATGTCAGCTGCCCCTGTGACACCCTCAACCAGTTGCAGCCTGTAATCATGGTGAGCCGTCCTGGTTTCCTCCCCCTTGTATATATAGTCAGTGTTGCATATGACTGCGAAAACAACACCATTGGCAGGAGCCTTTTCAAGTCTGAGACTGCATTCACCTCCATAAACAGGATTACCATATATGGCTTCACCGTCCGATGAGCGATAGCACAGCTGACAGGTCATGTTGGGTGAGAGCGGCCTGAAATCAACGGTGACGATGTTGCCTGTCACCTTAAGGGGTATCTGGTTGGCACCCGACCAACCGGGGGTGGTGGCTTTTTCAGGAGTGAGTAGTCCGTTGCCGTCATTCGTTGTTCTGACATACGGGGTAGCGTACCATACCGTTGGGTTCAGCCAGCTGGGCTGCCACTCTGCCTTAATCTGGGTACCGAACTGGGCATCAAGCAGGTCGCGCACGGCTTTGGTCCAGTTTCCCATATCAACCAGCGCCTGTTTTGCCCTGTATTCCATTATCAGCCTCCGTATCTGCACATCACCGAGCCCCCCGGCCATCCCTTCCAGGACCCTGCCGGTGCAATACCTCCATATCCATGGTATGCTTCCATTGCCAAGTGTCATACCAAGAAATGTGGGGAAACTGTTGCTGTACTGAACACCCCCCAGAAGATTCCTCCAGGTACATATCTGGGTGCTTCCGTCAAACCTGTTTACACCCTCAGCAGATGGCCCTCCGAAACTGCCATCCTGGAGCCAGCCACTGTAACACTCAATGGGCATAAACGGGGCGATGAATGATGCACCGTTAAGGAATCCCATGCTGGCATAATTGTTTGACTGCATGGCAGAGGCTTCCTGCTGGAGCCATGTATTGCCTCCCTCATGAAACCAGGCTGCCTGCCTGCATCCGGGCAGATCTGCCAGTACCGAGTGGATCCCCTCATGTACCACTGCCCCGGTCTGATATCCCCTGTCAGTGTAGGAACATGAAGGATCAAAGCAATAAACGGGGTAATATGATATCAGCACCATCGGCCATGATTCACCGTTATAGGAGATGCTGCTCTGCCAGCCCCCCAGGTCAGTATTTGATGCGTTGTCAGTACACAGTCCTGACCCATAGAGGTAAATGGCACTCCTGTACCCTCTCTTTGCCCTCTTGTCAGGAGGCCAGCCCATGACATCCCTGAAATAGGCAAAATCACTGTTCATCCTTTCCAGCATCGGGTTGACCGCAGCAGCAGTAACCAGCGGATTGGCCGAAGCACCCCACCGGAAGGTCCACCAGCCGGAGGAGATGTTCCCGACAACACCCGGACAGTCTTCAAGGTCCTGAACAGGTTCCTGCAGCGCGGGGAACTCATCCCTGAAGTTATAACTGATGTTTGGGCTGTAAGCCGGCCATGTATATGGGTCAGCGATGTCATCACCGCTGAACACCGTAACATAAAAAACCTGGTAGGAAAATGCCCCGCACTCATTAAGGTATGACAATGTATAGGTGCCTGACTGACCTGGAATCATATCCCTGATAGTGACGCTTCGGGTGGCCGCAGTGAATCCTCCCGGCCCTGACCAGCTCCAGTCGCCGCCTTCAACGGGCGCCACGCCAAGAAGGACTGAATCACCAGCAGCAATGCTGACGGTATTCGCTTCCTTCAACTGCTGGTTCCCGGCCTGAACAAAAGGCGACAGGGCTGTGGGAGTACAGTTGGTGTTTGAGGTTCCGTAAACCTTCCATTCAATAATCCCGGTCGCCATCAGGCTCTTCATATGGATCCTGATCCTGTTTGTCCTGAAATTTAGCCTGACTGCGTTGAACCTGTTGAGTTCATTCCCTATCCTTACTGTATCTGACCATACCGACCCGTTCCATACTGTAATCCAGGCATCTGTGGGCTGATCAATTCCAAGCCCGTCGTCCCACCAGTAAACAGATGACGAAGTCACATTCTGAGCCAGCCCCCATTCATACTGAACCCAATGGTAATTGCCATAGTCAGCTTCTCCGTTCCAGTTGCCATATGCCCCATGTGAATGATCTGCCGACCCGGAAGGTTCGTAACCATCCTTAACTGCACCCAGCGTTTCCCACGGGGAGACATATGATGTGGTAACCATGGCAGTTGCAGCCAGGTTGACTGAGTCAGCAGCCTCCTGTCCTGCGAGCGGGACTATTGACATAAATAACGGAATGATTGAAAAGCAGGTTTTCAATAGTGAGTTCATGAGCGGATTTTTAAAGTAACCGGTTAACTGATACATACAGTCAATACCTGCCGGCAAGGCAGGAATTGACAGAAAACCACCGGGTACAAATACAAATATAGGAAAATTTCTATAAATGTAAAAAAAACACTTAAAAATATTACTGGAACAAGAAGCCCTGATTTCGAATTACTTCGAGATACTTCTCTGAGAAATACTCATTATCGGCCTTCTTATAGCGGATGTCAGTGAAGACCTGTGCCAGGGTTGCCTTATTGTTTTCTGAAATGAACTGCTGTGAATCCTTGCGGGCCTCCCTGGGCTGGTAGAGTTCATCAATCAGGCCTGGGGTAAAATCGTGGTATCTCTCATAGTGCACAACTGCTTCGAGGGGCAGTCTGTCAGGCTGTTCGGGTATTTCGGCAGGCCAGCCCATGGTTACTGTGGTCACCGGCACCACCCCCGGAGGCAGGCTGAGCACCCCGATAATTTTGTCAGCGTTGTAAATTGCGGTTCCGAGGTAGCATATGCCCAGTCCCTCCTCCTCTGCGGCGTTGCATATTGTCTGGGCTGCCAGCAAGGCATCTGTTGCGGCCGTCATGAATGAGAGGAAGTTATCATAACCCGGTTCGGCGTCACGTTGCCTGCACCACAGGTTGAACCTGTTGAAATCAGCACAGAATGTCAGCACCACCGGTGCCTGGGTAATCATAGGCTGGTTGAAGTGAGCAGGTGCAAGTAGCTTTTTCATCTCCGGGTCACGGGTAACTATAATACTGTATACCTGCATGTTTCCGGTGGTTGACGTCCTTGTGCCGGCTGTCAGAAGGCGTTCAAGAAGATTTCCGTCAATATCGCGGGGTTCGTATTTCCTTATGGTTCTCCGGGTAAAATATGTGTTGTTCATTGCTGTTCGGTTTAACCGTGGCAAAATAATTAAATAACGTTAAAAAATAAGCTGACAAAATTCCTTATCTTACCTTAGCGATAGTAATTCAAATAACCTAAATAACTTTCTATGAAAAAGATTCTGACACTGATTTTTGTACTTGTGCTGGCGGGTTCATGCAGCCTGTGGGCACAGAAAAAAGAGGCAAAAAAGGATGCGAAGTCTTCAGAGAGCCAGGTAAAGCCCTCGGTTCCTTCGTCATTCTTCAGTGCCATCACGTTCAGGTCCGTAGGTCCTGCATGGGCATCCGGCCGTATTGCTGATCTGGCGGTGAATCCCTCCAATCATTCTGAGATCTACGCTGCCATTGCTTCGGGGAACATATGGAAGAGCGTCAACAACGGCACCACCTGGGATCCGATCTTCGACAAACAGGGTGCTTATGCAATCGGCTGCATCGTCATTGACCCGAACAATCACAATGTTGTCTGGGCCGGTACCGGTGAGAACAACCATCAGCGTGCACTTGGCTGGGGTGACGGAGTCTACCGTTCGGATGATGCCGGAGCCAGCTGGAAGAACATGGGTCTTAAGGAATCAAGGCAGATCGGCGGTATAGCTATTGATCCTCGCAACAGTGATGTCGTTTATGTAGCAGCAGAAGGTTCAGCATGGGGTCCGGGCGGCGAGCGCGGTCTCTACAGGACAGCTGACGGCGGCAAAACCTGGGAGAAGATACTCAATATCAGTGAAAATACCGGTGTGAACAACGTGGTGCTTGACCCCCGCAATCCTGATGTGATCTACTGCACCAGCGAACAGCGCCGCAGGCACGTGGGACTGAAGATCAGCGGCGGACCGGAATCGGCTGTATACAAATCAACCAATGGCGGCAAGACTTTTGACAAGATAATGAAAGGTCTTCCCGGGGGAGATATAGGAGGCATGGGCCTCGCCATCTCACCGGTGAATCCTGATGTGCTGTACCTGATAGTTGAGGCCCAGGGCGAATCGGGCGGTTTCTTCAGGTCTGTCAACAGGGGTGCCTCCTGGGAAAGAATGAATTCCTACCATGCCAGCGGACAGTATTACAACAAGATCATATGCGACCCGAAGGATGTTGACAGGGTCTTCAGCCTTGACACCTACACACAGGTAACCGTTGACGGCGGCCGCACCTTTTCAAGGGTGAGCAACAACGGCCGTCACGTTGACGATCATGCATTGTGGATCGATCCGAGCAATACTGAACACTTCTACATCGGCGGTGACGGTGGCATCTACGAAACATATGACAACGGAAGCAACTTCATCTTCAAGTCAAACCTTCCGGTGACCCAGTTCTACAGGGTGGCGGTTGATAATACATATCCCTTCTATTACATCTATGGCGGCACGCAGGACAATAATTCCATGGGTGGTCCGTCAGCCAGTACCAGCAATGGTGTCACAAATGATGACTGGTTCGTGACGCAGGGCGGTGACGGGTTCTGGGTAGCCATTGACCCGGTGGAGCCTGATATTGTCTATACTGAATCTCAGTACGGCAATGCTGCCCGCTATGACCGCAGAAG
>SBFZ01000217.1 GCA_006227095.1 Bacteroidota bacterium
GCGAATGCACTGCCGGCAACTGCCGTCAGCACCACCGAGTGCAGGAAGATGGCGGGCTGTGTAACCCTTGTCTGCCTCAGCTCCTCATCAGTGCCGGAAAACATGGTGTCAGTTATACGGAAGCCAAGCAATGCATTGGCCTTTTCAAACATATCGCGCGCCACCGGGTAGTTCTCATAGAGATCCTTTCCCATGCCCGGGTACTGCGCACCCTGCCCGGGGAATACAAAAGCCTTCATATTGTAATAAGATGTTGTGTTTATAATTATTATCAGTGCAGCCTGCTGGCAATAAGATGCATAAACTCCTCACGGGTGTTAAGGTTCGAGAGGAAGCAGCCTGTGAACGCAGAAGTGGTGGTGACAGAGTTCTGCTTCTGTACACCCCTGATCTGCATGCACATATGCTGTGCCTCAATGACCACAGCCACTCCCAGGGGCTTGAGGTTTTCCTGTATGCAGTTTCGTATCTGGGTGGTGAGTCTCTCCTGTACCTGCAGCCTGGCGGCATATGTTTCCACCACCCTGGCAATCTTGCTCAGGCCGGTGATATAACCGTCAGGGATGTATGCGACGTGAGCCTTGCCGTGGAAGGGGAGCATATGATGCTCACACATCGAATAGATGTCGATATCCTTCACAATCACCATCTGCCTGTATTCCTCCCTGAACATCGCGCTGCGAAGTATCTCCTCCGGATCTGACTGGTAGCCCCGCGTAAGGAAACTTAGCGCTTTGGCAACCCTCTCCGGGGTCTTTAGCAATCCCTCCCTCTCGGGATCTTCTCCAAGGAGTTTAAGTATCTTGTAGTAATACCCTGATATCTCTTCAATGGCTTCAGGATTCCATTTTTCAATTTTGTTGTAGCCGTCTGACAGCTTGCCGCTGCCGTCATTGAGTTTTTCCATGGTTATCCGTAAAATTCAACATAATTGTTTTCTGTCTCCTCAATCCTGACACAGTGAAGGGTTGCCCCCTCGGCAGCCAGCGGTGCTTCCAGTTCACCCCATATGGCCATCGCCAGGTTCTCCGTTGTGGCCACCCTGCCCATCATGAAGTCGGTCTCAAGGTTCATGTTCCTATGGTCAAGCTTGACCACCACCCGTTCGGTCATTATCTCCTTGAGCCTGGTGGCATTCATGAAGTAACCGGTCTCAGGGTCAGCCTCACCCCTGACAGTCACCTTGAGAACATAGTTATGACCGTGCCACATGGGGTTGGAGCACTTGCCGTAGATCCTCATGTTCTCCTCATCGCTGAGGTCAGGACGGAACATCCGGTGTGCCGCACTGAACCGCTCCCTTCTCGTCAGGTAGATCATATGTGCTGTAATAAATGGTTGACCTTTTAGAGGACTATTTTGTTCAAAAATAATATATTTATCACTCTTAACGGTTACAGCCGGTGAATAAAGAGTACCCTGAAATCCTCATTGCCGTAGCCCATCCCTCGGAGGAAGGGGCTGTCAGGCAGGCTGCAGCCATCGCCGGCTGCAGGTGTGACATAATTGTCACCGGGGTGGGAGGGGCTGCCATGTCATGGGCACTGCAGAAGAGACTCAACCCCGGGGTAATCCACCAGCGTCTTATGCCCGGAAGCATGCCTGCGCTGGTGGTAGGTGCCGGTATAGCGGGGAGCTACAAGGCTGACCTGCCCGTGGGAACGGTTGTGACAACAGGGTCTGATTGTTTTGCTGACATGGGTGTGGATGACAATGGCAGTTTCAAATCGCTTTTCCATGCAGGTCTCTCTGATCCTGACATCGCCCCCTTCACTGATGGACGTATCCTGTGCAAGGGGAAATGGTATGAGCTTGCCGCCGGTATGCTTCCCGAAGCAACAGGGGCCACTGTAAACATGAGCTCCGGTTCACAGGCTGTAATTGACCGTATCCGTGAAATCTGGAACCCTGATATCGAGACGATGGAGGGTGCATGGCTTGCATACAACTGCGCCATGGCCGGAGTCCCCTGGATAGCCGTCAGGGCTGTTTCGAACATGGTAGAGCCGCGAAACCTGAAAAACTGGGATATACCCCTCGCCCTGCGCAACCTTGAGGAAAAAATGACCCGTCTTCTTGAACTGATTGCAAAAGAGGTATAATACTGAAAATATTGATCCTCTTGTAAGGAAGGCATAAGACAGAAACTATAAAACTGATTTCCGAACAGAATTACTTAAAATGAAACTTACGCTTGGTTTTTCCCCCTGTCCGAATGACACATTCATTTTTGAGGCCATGGTGCATGGCCGGATTGATACCGAGGGGCTTGAATTCGACTGGTTTCTGGCCGACGTGGAAGAACTCAACCACAGGGCTATTGAGGGTAGTGTTGATATCACAAAGATGAGTTTTCATGCCTATGCCCGTGCCGCCAACGGTTACCTGATCCTTGATTCGGGCAGTGCACTGGGAAGAAACAACGGCCCCCTGGTGGTAAGCAAAAGGAAGATATGGCCTGATGAGCTGGATAATGCCATCATTGCGATTCCCGGCCGGTATACCACGGCAAACCTGTGTTTCAGCATATTCTGGCCGGATGCCACGCTGAAACGGGAGTATCTCTTCTCGGATATCCCTGAAGCTGTTCTGTCAGGAGAGGCTGACGCCGGGCTTATAATACACGAGACCCGCTTCACTTACAGGAAGATGGGGCTCCAGCTGGTTGCCGATACGGGTGCCATGTGGGAGGAGATGACCGGACTGCCGTTGCCTCTCGGGTGCATTGCGGTAAACCGCAGTCTTGACCAGGAGACGGCACTCAAGGTTAACAGGGCCATACGGCGAAGCATTGAATACGCCCTCTCGAGTCCGCAGGAATCGGTTGACTTCATCAGGAAGCATGCCCGTGAGACGGATGCGGAAGTTACCCGTGAGCACATTAAGTTATATGTCAATGATTTCAGCCTCTCGCTTGGAGAGGAGGGACACAGAGCCATTGAGAAGCTCTTTTCAACAGCCCGGGAAAAGGGAGTGACTGACCCTCTTCCCGACAGGATATTTCTGTTCTGACAGGGCGGGATATCCTGCCATTTTAGTATCTTTACAGGTAATTCGAACAAAACTGACCATGTTATGAAATACGAACTCCCCCCACTTCATTATGCCGCAGGTGACCTTACACCCCACCTGAGCCCGGAGACACTTGAGTTTCATCACGGCAAGCATCATCTTGCATATGTGAATAACCTCAATAACCTCCTTCCGGGTTCAGCCTTTGAGGAGGCCACCCTGGAAACAATGATCCGGAAGGCCGATGGTGGCATCTTCAACAATGCCGCTCAGGTCTGGAATCATACTTTCTATTTTGCAACATTCTCACCGTCAGGCAAGAGAACTCCTTCCGGGACGGTGGCTAAAGCCATTGATGCCGAGTATGGCTCATTTGAAGGTTTCAGGGAGGCATTTACCAAGGCTGCCACAACCCTCTTTGGCTCAGGATGGGCCTGGCTCTGCATGAAACCTGACGGCCGGCTCACCATCACCCAGGAATCAAATGCCGGCAATCCCCTGAGGGCAGGATTGATACCGCTGCTTACCTGTGATGTATGGGAGCATGCCTACTATATTGATTACAGAAACAGGCGCCCTGACTATATCAAAGCCTTCTGGGAACTTCTCGACTGGAAGGTCATTGGTGACCGATATGATGAAGCGCTTAAGAAATAACAGTTATGGCAGCCCCGGCAAGGGGCTGCTTTTTTTCCCTATCTTTGCCGAAAATTCCGACTATGAATCTTCACGAACTGATTGAAAAGACACGCACTTACCGGCGTTTTGACGGCCAGCACAATGTCACCCCCGACACCCTGGCCTCACTCGTTGACCTTGCGCGCCTTTCAGCCTCCGGGGCCAACCGTCAGCCCCTTAAATATATCCTTGTCACTGACCCTGCACAGCGCGAGGCTGTCTATCCATGCCTGGCATGGGCCGGATACCTGATAACCTGGGAAGGACCTGAACCTGCAGAGAGACCCACATCATATATAGTAATCCTTGGCGACAAGGAGATCTCAGAATCGTTTGGCGTTGATCATGGCATAGCAGCCCAGAGCATAATGCTGGGAGCAACGGAGGCAGGCCTCGGCGGATGTATCATTGCCTCCATCAAGAAGGAAAGGCTTAGGACAACCCTTGACATTCCAAAACAGTACGAGATCCTCCTGGTTCTTGCAATTGGCAAACCGGTGGAACAGGTGCTCATTGAGCCCATCAGCAATAACGACGTGAAATACTGGAGAGATGAGAAAAGCGTTCACCATGTACCAAAGAGGACGCTTGATGAGATCATCATTGGCAGGTAAGCCGGCACTGACAATCCTGCTCATCATTATCCTCTTTTTTACCTTCATTCCGGGTGCATCTGCCCAGCAGCAAGACCCGGTGCTCTTCCATGGAATCATCCTTGATGCCTCTACCCGGCAGCCTCTCCCTGATGCCCACTATGTGGTAAAGGGCGGCACAGCCGGCGCTGCTGACAGCAGGGGAATGTTCTCAGTGTATGCCTGGCGAAATGACACCATCACCTTCAGCTGTATCGGATACCGGCATTTCAGTATGACGGTCCATGATACGCTGCGGGCAAGGGAGTATACCGCAGGTATATACCTCACCACTGATACCACCCTCATACCTGCTGTAGTCGTCATACCCCGGCTCGGCAACATCAGAGCTGAGATTATGGCTGACAGGCCGGTTCAGAACCAGGAGATAATCAATGCCACAAACAACCTTCGGATGGCAGTATACCAGGGACTGACCAATCCGCCGGAACTGGGAGACCCGGCCACAAACTATGAATTACTGAGGCAAAAGATGAGGATGGAGGCCTATGAAAAGGGCCAGATCCCTTCAAGCCAGATGATCGGACTGAGCCCCCTTACACTTATACCTATAATTTACCTGCTGGTAAACGGGCCGCCACAAATACCTGATCCACCGGCTCCCCATATATCTGCCCGCGATATGGATTATCTCAGGCATGTGAATGATTCGTTGTTAATCAGGCAATAGGCAGTAGGCATTAGGCAATAGTGTTGACATGATTCATTCAGAAACTGCAGTGAAGGCATTTTTTCCACTATTGCCGACTGCCGGCTGTGGACTGTCGACTGGAATCAGCCTTTCACAAAAAGTGCCCTGATGATATGACTGGCCATTTTGGGATTCTCCTTGAGCCGCCTGGTTGAATAGCCAAACCATTTTTCCCCGAAGGGTACATAGACTCTCATTCCGTGCCCGGCGTCAACAATGCTCTGACGAAGTTTCGGTGTTACACCATAGAGCATCTGAAACTCGTACATGTGCCTGGGTACATTGTACTTCTCAATGAGCCTGTAGGCCCCGTCAATGAGCGGCTTGTCATGCGTGGCGATACCTACATGAATCTTGTTGCGGAACATGAACTCGAGATCTTCCAGGAAGTGCTGGTTTATCTCTTCATATTTCTTGTACGCAATTTCAGCCGGTTCCACGTAGATTCCCTTGCATAGCCTGTAGCTCATGGGTATCTCCGGGGTATTCATGTCAAGCATGTTTTCAAGATCACGGTAGGTTCTCCTGAGATATGCCTGGATCACCAGCCCCACATTCCTAGGGAATTCAGCATGGAGGCGCCTGTAGAGCTCTATCTCCAGGTCGGTGCATGGTGAATCTTCCATGTCAATCCTGCAGAAATTATTGTATGAAGCTGCCTTTGCCACTATCTCACGCATGAGCCTGTAGCAGACCTCTTTGTCTATCAGGAGGCCGAAGCTGGTAGGTTTGAGTGAGTAGTTGCCGTTTATCCCCTGCTTCTGTGTCTCCTCTATAAGCTCAAGATACTCCTGCTTGTTGGCTTCAGCCTCATCGAGTGATTTAATGAACTCGCCCAGTACATCGAGGGTCACCCTTATCCCCTGCGCGTTCAGTTCCTTTGAAACCCGGATGGCGTCAGCCATTGTCACGCCCGAGATATAGGCGCGTGAAAAGATCCAGACAAATTTCTTCGGAAAGTACGGAAGGATGGAGGCAATAAACTTGTTGAACATTTGTGGATATGGTTTTATTAAAAGCGATCAAAGATAGAAAAAAAACTATTTGAATGCCTTCTCCGGCAGCCCGTCACCTTTCAGCGACAGCCTGCTGAAGTAGCCTGGAACCTCTCGTCCTGTCAGGGTGTCAACATAGAGTTTTGCCAGGTATTGACCAAGCATGTATCCCTGGCCGCGCAGACCGAGGAATAACCCGTGCTCCGGATCGATGTACATACGGGGTTCTATGTAGTAACCGCTCCACAGCGACTGGAATCCT
>SBFZ01000335.1 GCA_006227095.1 Bacteroidota bacterium
TGTCCCTGTACGGGGCCATCCAGGCATAAAAACTCCCGTCAGGAGAAAGAGAAAAGTTCGCCTTTTCCGGATTCCGGAAGAAATCCTCAACAGCATACTGCCTGGCAGGCTCCACCTTTTTACCGCCGCAGCCACTGGCCAGGAGCAAAGCCGCAACAAGTGCAAGTGCACTGAAAAATAAACCTTTTGTTTTCATAACTGATTATTTTTAGATGAAATCACTACGCCAGTAATCCCATGAATGTCAAGGATGAAATTACCACCCCGTAATCCGGTGAATGTCAAAGTTACACCCAAAATAAGCCCATGTCAAATTATTCTGCAGGCGGGAGAACCGGCAACATTGCGGGCAGGGCAAAGAAAAATGTGATTATGGCACCTTATGAAAGCCGTTTCCTGATGTTTGACCAGGTATCGGTTATCAGGAAACTTTCATCCATATATTCAACCATCTTTTCAAACCTCGCCATTGGCACTGCAAAGGAGATCTCATTGCCGGTCAGACACTTGCGGGCCGAGGGGTCAAACATCCCTATCACCGCCCTTTGTCTTTGCGTAATTGTCTCAAGATAAGGATGATGGATTATACTACTGCACCCCGAGCCGAAAGGAGTGAATGTACCGTTCGGCTCCGACTGGTCGAAATTCGCCAGTGTAAAAAGACCAGCAAGAACATCGGGCGTGGCAAAGAAGACAACCACATCGGGTTCGTCGGTTTCTTCCAGCTTGTCCCATCTCTTGAAAACGAGGTTCATTCCGTCAATCGAAAGCTTTTTCTGTGATTTCATGAATTCCCTGACGAGCTCAGGCGTTTGGAGGTAACGTTCGCCTTCCATTTTTTCGTTGCCGCAGGAAAGGAAATATTCAAAACCGGGACGCATCGTATCGGTATACCCCAGATATCGCTTCCCGCCGCCACACTTGATCCTTTCAGCGTTGTACATCAGCGACTTCCCCTTCCTCACCTTTGCGAGCTCACATATGATGCAGCTCCAGCCCTTCGGTTTATCCGCCCATTCAGCGGCAGTGTCGGAGAGGGTGTAATAGAAAGTTATGGGCAGTTCGGCCTTACCGAAATATTTCTTCCAACGTTCAATGAATTTGTCTCTGAGTTCAATATCCATGATTATACTGTTTGTGAGGGTAAAGATAACATCCTGAAAACTCAAAATGTTGTAATGATGACTGCTGATTGCCTTCCCGAAACTCCATGCCGGGGATTCAGCTCCCAGTGTCGGAACCCCGGACTGCCGGATTGAAATTTCCATGCCACATGTTATCTTTGGACAAGTATAAAATGAAAAATGGAACAATCCTCTCAGCCACTGCAGGTAGACGTTGAGAAAATCCTGGCGGATAAGAACCCGAAGATCCGCAGGCTGCTCCCCGGCTTCGTGATCCGCTATCTCAAACGAATTGTACACCAGGATGATATCAATGAGATCCTGCGCAACTTTGCCCATCTTCGCGGTGCAGAATTCAATGATGCCGCCCTTGGATTCATGGGCATCAGGTACCGGGCCTTCGGTGTTGAAAACCTTCCCAGGGGAGGCCGGAACATCTTCGTTTCCAATCACCCCCTCGGCGGCCTCGACGGAATGGTCTTCATGAGCGAACTCACCAAACATTTCCCGGCCATAAAATTCCCGGTAAACGATATCCTTCTTTACATCGAGAATTACGGCGATATTTTCCTTCCGGTAAACAAGGTGGGCTCTTTCGGCCGTGAGGCCGCGCAACTGATGGAAAAAGCATACGCCTCAGACTACCAACTCCTTAACTTCCCCGCAGGGATATGTTCCAGGAAAATCAACGGGGTGATAACTGATCTCCCGTGGCAGAAAAGCTTCATCGTAAAGGCAGTGCAGCATCAACGCGATATCGTGCCGTGTTACTTCGCAGGGCGAAACAGCTCATTCTTTTATAACCTCGCCAACTTCAGAACAGCTATAAGGCTGAAAATGAACCTCGAAATGCTTTACCTGGTCGACGAAATGTTCCGTCAGAAAGGCAAAAATATTGATGTTTACTTCGGGGAGCCGATACCGTGGCAGACCTTTGACCGGTCGAAGAAGCCGCAGGAATGGGCAGAGATGGTGCGTGAGAAAACTTATAATTTGCCTGAAAGATTTAAAGCCGGTTGATGATATTTTCTTAATTTTAGTCCTCAATTATATCTCTCAGGTGGAGGAAATGATGGGTAATGGCAAGGCGGAGCCTCTCGGCGAGGCTGTTCCGGTGGAAGATCTGGCAGCAGAACTTGCAAGGATCGGATATCTCAGGAAGACCAACAATGCCAATAACGAGGTATACATCTTTGATCACCGAAGTTCTCCGTTACTTATGCACGAGATTGGCCGCATCCGCGAACTGACCTTCAGGCACGCGGGAGGCGGGACAGGTAAGTCTCTGGACCTCGATGAGTACGATCTCGATCCTGATCATCCTCAGAAACAGCTGATTATATGGGACCCTGACAACCGTGAGATAATTGGCGGTTACCGGTTCATTTTCCCGGAACATAAGGAAAAGAACTTCTCAGTTGAGCGGTTTGCATCATCTTCTTACTTTACTTTTTCAAGGAAGTTCATTCGCAAATACCTCCCCCACACGATGGAGCTGGGCCGCTCATTTGTCAGGCCGGAGTACCAGAGTGCCGCGATGGGCCGCAAGAGCCTCTTCTCCCTTGATAACCTCTGGGACGGACTGGGTGCTATCATCATAGATAACAGGCAGATAAGGTATCTGTTCGGGAAAGTGACAATGTATACGCATTACAACGTCCAGGCCCGCAACATGATTCTGTACTTCATGCTGAAATATTTCCCTGACCCGGACAAGCTTGCCGTGCCTGATGACCCGATCTCCGTTGACATTCACAAGGAGGAGATGGACAGGATCTTTTCGGCGAAGCATTTCAGGGATAACCTGAAAATCCTCGGACAGGAGGTGCGTAAACTGGGTGAGAATATCCCGCCGCTGATCAATGCCTACATGAACCTGTCACCCACAATGAAGTGTTTTGGGACCTTTATCAACCACCACTTTGGCAATGTTGAGGAAACCGGCATAATGATCACTGTTCGTGATATTTACATTGAAAAGATAAACCGGCACCTGGCATCATACCGGGAGGATTTTGATATTTCGCAATAATCAGGCAAGAGCCAGTAGGCAATAGGCAAGAGTGTTGTCAACGACATTTTAGCATGTAGTCTAAAACTGGCTAACAGAAGCTATCACTACTGCCTATTGCCAAATGCCTACTGCCTGATCTAACTGCCAACTGGTACTGCCGACTGCCTACTTCTAATACGCTCTTCCCCCCTTGCCTTCAATATAATTGATAAATGCCCTGTTGACCACCCTGTTCCCTCCCGGAGTGGGATAATTGCCGGTGAAGTACCAGTCGCCGGTATGACCCGGGCAGGCCTTGTGCAACCCTTCAACCGACTGGAATACTATCTCCAGGTCTGCCCTGATCTCAGGTGTTTTAAGCATCACCGCAATCTGGTCCGATATCTCCTGGTCAGTGAACGGTGCATATATTTCCTGAACCAGGTTGACCATTTCTGCATCGGGCTTTTTCAGTTCCTCTTTCGCGCGCTCGTATACTTCGGATATAACCTTCTCACGGCCTGTGAGTTTCAGTAATTCGAGTGCTGCCCGGAAAGCAATGAAATCACCTAGTTTAGACATGTCAATGCCGTAACAATCGGGGTAGCGTATCTGGGGTGATGATGATACGATTACTATTTTAGCCGGCTCCAGGCGGTCAAGAATCCGTATTATGCTTTCCCTCAGGGTTGTCCCACGCACTATGGAGTCATCAATTACCACAAGGTTATCCCTGCCTCTCTTGATCACTCCGTAGGTAACGTCATAAACGTGGGCGACAAGGTCATCGCGACTGCGGTCTTCAGTGATGAAAGTCCTGAGCTTGATATCCTTGACAGCTATCTTCTCTATCCTGGGTCTCACATCCATGATCCGCTCGAAATCAGCCACGGTTATGGCGTCACCTTTCTTTAGCAATGCCTGCCGCTTCCGGTTGTTGAGCCAGTTGTCAATGCCCTCGATCAGGCCGTAGAAGGCGCTCTCTGCAGTATTGGGGATATATGAAAATACAGTGTTCCTGATATCATACTTTACAGCTCCGAGAACAGGATCAGTAAGTATTTCGCCGAGTTTTTTGCGCTCGCGGTAGATGTGCTTGTCAGTGCCCCGCGAGAAGTAGATCCTCTCAAAGGAGCATTTCGCGGGTTTGGCGGCAGGAAGAACCTCCTGAAGCGACCATTCGCCTGATGCCTTGATGATCATCGCTTTGCCAGGATCAAGCTCATTGACCTTATCGGTCCTGATATCAAACACAGTCTGGATGACCGGCCTTTCGGAGGCAACAACGACCACTTCGTCATCGGCATACCAGAATGCGGGTCTTATCCCGGCGGGGTCGCGTAAAACGAAGGCATCGCCATGTCCCAGCATCCCGGCCATAACATATCCACCATCCCATCGCTTTGCGGCACTACGCAGAACACCTGCAACATCAAGCTCATTCTCGATAATGGGCGAGATTTCGCGCTTGCTGTAACCCTTCTCCTTGTAAAACTTATAGAGGCGTTCTACCTCATCATCAAGGAAATGGCCTACGTTCTCAAGTACCGTGATTGTGTCAGAAAAGTCGATGGGATTCTGGCCTATTTCAAGCAGGTGGTTGAAGATCTCCTCGATGTTTGTAAGGTTGAAGTTGCCTGCCATCACAAGGCTCCGTGAGCGCCAGTTGTTCTCGCGGGAGACGGGGTGGACGAAATCGATGTTGTAGTTGCCGTAGGTGCCGTACCGCAGATGACCGAGCCAGACATCGCAGGGATTCTCCTTTATCTCAGGGTAGATCCGTCCGAATATTTCCTTTATCGCATTTGCCGAGTTGGAGCGTTGACGGTGGATATAACGTGTTCCAGGTTTCGCGCCGATGCGTATCCCCGCAAGACCAGCGCCATCCTGGCCCCTGTTGTGCTGCTTCTCCATCATGAGATACATCTTCCGAAGACTGTAGTCCCATGATCCGTATTTATCAATGTAGTATTCCGCGGGGCGCAGCAGTCTCATCAGTGCTATCCCGCATTCGTGCTTTATGCTCTCGCTCATTTTACTTAACCGGATTTTTAAATGCGATAACGTCCCTGATCAGGTATGCATCCGGGTACTTACCCACTATGTCGAAGAAGACCTTTGCGGCTTCCTCGCGTGTTCTGAAATCACCCACCTTCACCTTGAACCAGTTGGGGCGGTCGAAGGTGCGGTATGTCGGGATGTCAGGATACTCTTCCATGAAGCGTGCGCGGACCTTGTTGGAGTCTTCGTTGGCTGTGCGGTGTCCGCCGCGGTATATCTGTATGCGCCATCCGTCTACGCCGTCTTTGGAGGCGTTCATCAGGATGTGCCTGCTGACGAGGGTGTCAATTGCCGGATCCTGGATGATGTTGAGTCTCTCAGCCATATATCGAGGGCGACCATCGTTCATCAGCTCCTCAACGCCAAGGTTTTTCTGGGCTGTCAGGGACAGGGGCAGGATTATTAAAAGGGCCGTGGTGAGCAACAGTAATCTCATGCTGCAAATATACAACTGTTTTTCAGAGAAGCTTTATGCAATAATTGTTCCAGATCCGGAAGAGGATGAATGCCTCCATTCCATTACCTCGGCCAGCTCATCCGTTATATGTGATCGGCTATTCCGCCATTGCTTCGGCCAGCTCGTCAGTCATCTCGAGGTTGTGATATACAGCCTGTACGTCGTCATCATCCTCCAGCGCCTCAATGAGCTTCATAACCTTTCTGGCCGACTCCACATCAAGGGTCTTTGTCTCCTTCGGCACCCGTTTCAGCATTGCCTCATCAGGCTCAATCCCAAGCTCTTCCAGTTTACGGTTGACGCTTCCAAAGTCGTCCTTGGCGCAGGTAACGGTAATCACCTCTTCATCAATCTCAATATCTTCAGCGCCGGCATCGATAAGTTCCAGTTCGAGGCTCTCCATATCCTTACCTGGTACATCTTCAGTATTGATAGAGAAGACCCCCTTGCGGTCAAAGAGGAATGTAAGTGAACCGTTCGGGCCGAGGGCCCCGTTATACTTACCGAAGATGAAGCGTATGCTGGCCAGGGTACGGTTGGTGTTGTCGGTAAGGCCTTCAACGAAAACGGCTATTCCGTTTGCGGCGTAGCCCTCATAAGTCATCTCGTGGTAGGCTTCCGCATCAGC
>SBFZ01000287.1 GCA_006227095.1 Bacteroidota bacterium
CGGATGCTTTGTACAATTATCATCTCCATATTCTCCTCTTCAGGGGTGTTGATATTATCCACCCAACGGTCAGGTCCTTTCTTTAGCATGCTGTATATGTAGAAATCATGCTGCCTGCCCAGTGAAGAACCGTAGAGTTCGCCGAGCTCATCTCCGAGCAGATGGCGCGCCATTTCAATCCGTATGAACTCAAACAGTGACGGTGCTATCAGCGAAGCATCCATGGAATAATCCCACCCCTTAAGTTCCTCTATGGCAGCCTTTTCAGTCTCATCCGTATCAGCAATGGTTTCTGCCTCCTTGAGAATCACCGGAGTAAGCATGGCTGCATAGGCAGAATGGTTGTCGGTTATCATACGCTTGAAGTCCTCTATGCCCAGCACCTGCTTCTCTGCAGCCATCTCCCTGATTCTCATGATGCGATAAGGCATCGAAAAATCACCGCTTATGAAGAAGGGATAATTCTTATCCACTGTCCTCTGGTTGGCGGAGGAGACAAACCCTTCCTCAGGGTTGAATGAGGAGGGAAGGAGATCAAAGGGAACGTATCCCTTCCATTCATATTCATCGGTATCACCTCTTCTGGGAAGAAGGCCTGTGCCCTTTCTTACCGGGACTCCGCCACCGGTGTTGAGTCCGATATTGCCTTCAACATCTGCATATGCGAAGTTCTGGCTGATAGCCCTGAAGTTGCTGAGGGCGGTTCTGAATTCATCCCAGTTGCCCGCCCTGTTCAACAGGTAAACGGCTTTGATCTCATCACTGTGGTCATAACCTGACCAGCGCATTGTCAGTACGGCATCATCAATGCCACGCATGCCGGAAATTACCGGCCCGTGGTGGGTGTATTTGATGACCCTGGTCTGCGATGAGTCATCATTCATCTTCAGTACGTGCTCCACCTCCCTGATCGGAAGCCATTCACCGTTATAAAGGTAATTGTTGCCTGTGGAGTCTACCGTCTCCACAAACAGATCAATGTCATCAACACCAAGGTTGGTCATGCCCCATGCTATCCTGTCATTATGCCCTGCCACCACAAACGGCTCGCCCGGGAAAACTACCCCGGTGACATTGAGTTTCCCGGGTATCACCTGGTGGACCTGCATCCAGAATCCGGGAACATTGAGCCCCAGGTGCATGTCATTTGAAAGGATTGGCTTGCCGGTTTCACTCCTGGTGCCAGATACTGCCCAGTTGTTGCTGCCTGAGAGTGTTACGATTCCCAGCTCCTCAAGCTGCTTCATAGAACCGATGGCTGCCATTGCATCGTTAAAAATCTTCTCATCAAGCCTGAAATCAGGAAATACCACCTCATCAACCAGGTTCCAGTCTGCAATAAGTTCCGCAGCCTTCTCAGGACCCAGTTTCATGCCAAGCTTATAATTGGTGATTTCATTGGAGAGATTGGATGAGGCGAGGTCCCAGCCTATGAATCCTATTATATTGGTAATGTCAACCATTGTCCAGGGTTCAGGCTCATAACCGAGTATCCTGAACTCCGGCGGCAGTTTTTTGCCGGTCTCTCCTATCCACGCATTTACTCCGTCAGCATAGGCCTGAAGGCCTGCCAGGATTTCAGGATCCTCATTTTCCAGTACCAGCCGTGATTTTTCCGGCATACCGAGTGCGCGAAGAAAATAGTCAGTGTCAAACATATCCCTTTTAAAGAGCTCTGACAGTCTTCCCTGTGTGGCATGTCTCACCATATCCATCTGCCACAGTCTCTCCTGGGCGGTGATGTACCCTGTCATGAAATAAAGGTCATGCTCGTTGGAGGCATAGATATGAGGGACTCCGCGCTCATCACGGATTACCTTTACATCAGCCCTCAGGCCGGCGATGTTCTTCTCCCCGGACAGTTCCGGAAGACCCGACTTGCGCAGCGAAGGGACAATGATTGCCCCGGCCAGAAGTATTGCAACAATAATTACGGCAATTACTGCAAGGGAAACTTTAAGGATTTTCATATCAGTTTTTTGTTTGGATTGCTAAAAATAGTAAATGGAGATCATTTGGCAATGATCCGGATGCCAGGCACTTTAAAAAAATCTCATCGTTTGAAAAAGAGCCTTCTTCCCTGCGGGCACCGGCTGCAGATATCAACAAGGTTGCGGTCTCTCATCACCTTCTCCCTGAAAGAGCGGTATCTCTCTCCCCTCCAGATACCGGTTAAAGATTCCTCTTCCAGGTTGCCCATCACATGAAGGCCGTTCTTGTCATAGCAGCACGGGATCACATCGCCGTCAGAGGTGATTACAGCGGAGGTCCACATCCTGATGCATCCCCTCCGGGGTGCTCCACCTGTATGCCAGTTTCCGGCATCATCCTTCTGATATCGTGACCGGCTGCGGACTGACGGGGCCCACTCCCCGGCCCTGGATTCATCAAGCACCTGCATGCTTTTCATCCTGAATTCAGCCCCCACTGACCTGGCAAAGGCAGCCACAGCACGTGATTCATGCTCATTGCCCCGGTGTACCAGGAACTGAAGTACGAGCTTCTGGCCTGACCGCCTCTCCCTTATAGTCTCCGCCAGCATGCGGATGCCATCTGTCACCAGGCCATGATCTCCCCCCCTCCTGTAAATGCCATAAGCTCCCGGGCTTGCTCCGTCATATGAAACAATAATCTTCCGTAGAGGAGAAAGGGCAAGCCTGATGCAGCTCTCCCGGTCAAGCCAGTGGCCGTTGGTGGAGATAACCGGGTTCATCCCTGCAAAGAGGTCCGTAATCCGGAAGAACTCAGGATGCATCATGGGTTCACCCTGGAAACTGAGCCATGCTGAAAGTACATGACCTTTCAGCCGGGGGGCTACAGCGGCAACAAGGTCATAGCTGATAAATCCATTCCTCCTGTTTATCAGTCCCATGCCTGTGACACATTCAGGGCAGGCAAGATTGCAGCGGCTGCTCAGCTCAACGCTGACAGCTGCCGGCAGTGGCGGTGAGACCGGAATACCGGCATACCTCTTCGCTGCATAAGCGAAAACTGAGTAACTTGCGTTCAGGTATGAAAATGCCATGGCAGAAGCAAATGAACAATTTTTTCCGGTTAAAGTATAGGGATGAGGGGGTATTTCCGGTCATTATAGTGGAACAATGATCCGGATTACAAATAGAAAAATAGAAAGACCATGAAAACCAAAATCCTTATTACAGCAATCGCTTCGGCACTGCTGCTCATCCTTCCGGCAGGAGATATGGCTGCATCAGCCGCTCCGGCAAAAACAAAAAAGGAAAAGCAGCAGGAGGTTACAACCATCCGCGGACGGGTGGTTGATGCCGAGACAAATCAGCCCCTGGTATTTGCCAGCATAGCGGTACAGGGAAGCAACGTCTCCACCGTGACCAACCTTGACGGTGAATTTACCCTTAAGCTGGCCGGCAGCGAAACCGGTAACCTTGAATTCTCGTACGTGGGTTACAAGAACAGGGTAATGTCAATTGACGACATGAAGACCAACGGCCAGCGCAACGTGGTTGAACTCGAAACAGCAATGATCCCGATCAAGGAAGTCATTGTGAAGCCGCTTGTGCCTGAAGAAATCATGGAAAAGGTGATCAGCAGCTTTGATGAGAATTACCCGGGACTGGCCAATGATATGACCGGCTTCTACCGCGAGACTATCCGCAAGAACCGCAGTTACATATCTATAGGTGAAGCTGTTGTGGAAGTATTCAAAGCCCCCTACCAGAATGACCTGAGGTATGATGCCGTTCGGATCTATAAAGGCAGAAAAAGCAATGATGTGGAGAAGATGGACACTGTTCTCTTCAAACTGCAGGGCGGCCCCACAACCACTCTCTATCTTGACGTGGTAAAGAACCCGGAAACTTTTCTTACCAGGGAGGCTCTGAGTCAGTATGAACTCGAGCTCTCAAACATAGCCATGATTGATGACCGTACCAACTATGTCATCAATTTCTACCAGAAACCTTCCATTTCCACACCCCTCTACCAGGGAAGGCTTTTCATTGACATTGAAACCTATGCCGTTGCCCAGGCTGAATTCGCATTCAACCTCGAAAACAAGGACCTTGCGGCTTCAATGTTCATCAGGAAGAAACCCCTCGGAATGCAGGTAACCCCGGAACTGACCTCCTACCTGGTCAGATTCCGCGAACAGGACGGTAAATGGTACTTCACCCACTCAAGGGCAGAGGTCAAGTTCAAGGTAGACTGGAAAAAGAAACTCTTCAATACCAACTATACCACCATGTCTGAGCTGGCAATAACCGACCGTACAGAAGAAGATGTGGTTAAGTTCTCAAACAGGGAGAGAATCAAGCCATCAGACTTTTTCACGGAAGAAGTAGCAGCATTCGCTGACCCGGATTTCTGGGGTGACTACAACGTGATTGAGCCTGACCAGAGTATCGAGGCAGCCATACGAAAGCTTAGCAGGAAAGTTAAATTCAGCGACAGGACAGAATAAAAGGGGGAATGCTGAAACATGGGCAGCGACAGTGAAATCATAGGGAGGATCAGACAGGGAGACAAGCAGGAGTTTGAGAAGCTGTTCCGGTCCTCCTATGTTTCGCTGGTTCGTTATGCAAAAACCCTCATCAGGGACCATGATGCCTCGGAGGAGATTGTACAGGAACTGTTTTTCAGGTTGTGGCAGGACAGGCTCAACCTCAGAATAGAAAGCTCTTTGAACGGATATCTCTTCAGGTCAGTGCACAACAGGGCACTGCACTATATCGAGCACCAGAAGGTGGTTAACCGGCATGCAGGCGAAGTGGCAGCTGCAGCAGATATCTCCTCGGAGCCTGTGACAGAAGCAATCTACTACCACGAGTTACAGGCCAGGGTGGCAAGAGTCCTTGAAAGACTGCCGGAAAGAAGCAGGAAAATATTCCGGATGAGCCGGTTTGAAGGGTTGAAGTATAACGAAATAGCCGAAAAACTGGCTGTCTCACTGAAAACGGTTGAGGCAGACATGGGTAAGGCGCTAAAGGAGTTCCGTAAAGCACTTGCAGAGTGATGAAAAAGATTGAAAATACAGACAAATGGAATGACCGGGAGTGGGCCGGTGCCGCCGCCTGGCTCTCCGGTGAGGAGAACGGCAGTATCGATAATGCCCGTCTCCTGGAAAGTGAAGAGGCAGATATAATGAAAAAGTGGAATGATCTTAAAGATTCTGATTCTGAGGTAATTGATGTTGACAGGGCATGGGCCAGGCTCAACAGCCGCATCGAGGCTGAAAGCCAGGTGGTACCCATACGCAGGAATTCATTCCTGGTCACATTTGCAAGAATAGCTGCCATGGTGATTATTGTTGCCGGGTTCGGATGGCTCCTCTTTGAGGTGGCCGCACCGCAGAAAATTACCATTGCAACCACTGCTGATGAAAAGAATGTGGAAGTGCTTCTTGCCGACGGCAGCACTGTATACCTTAACCGCAACAGCAGCCTTACCTATCCGGAGAACTTCAGGAGCAGAACAAGAAAGGTTTCTCTCAGCGGCGAGGCTTTCTTTGACATAGCCCGTGATACGGAACACCCGTTTATTATCGATGCAGGCAAAGCCAATATACGCGTACTGGGTACATCTTTCAACGTCATAACGGAAAATGACCGCAATGAGGTGGAGGTCTATGTATCCTCCGGAAAAGTGATGGTGACAAGTGGAGACGGATCTCAATCCCTTACCCTCGAACCGGAAGATGTGGGAAAGGTTTCGGTAACCAACGCCTCACAGGCACGCAATACAAACGTGAACTACATGGCATGGCATACTGACATGCTCGTGTATGACGGTGAGCGCCTCGGCGTTGTCTTTGAAGACCTCAAACGGGCATACGACATAGAGATTAAGGTTGCTGACCCTGAAATAAATGACTTCAGGCTTACTTCTCCTTTCGAACAGCAACCTCATGATACAATTGTTAAACTGATTTGCACTACCTTTAACCTCCGTTCTGTCAGGGAGGGAGAAACATACATCCTCTTCCGCTGACAGGCATGAAAGGAACTGATGTGGCCAGACAGATCAGCAAAGATATCCGGAACCCTTATTGCCTGCCTGATTGGAATATCAGTGCAGGCATTCTCACAGGAGAGTGTTCTTGACAGACCGCTAAGGCTGCCGGGAAATACCATAAGGGCTTCCAGGGCACTGGGTGAGATCACCAGGCTCACCGGTTATCTTTTTACCTATGACACCCGGATAATCGATTCTGAAAGGACATTCTCCGTTCCGGGCCACGAAATGTCAGTAAGTGAAATCCTTGATTCTGTTGC
>SBFZ01000202.1 GCA_006227095.1 Bacteroidota bacterium
TTCTCGCTCCACAACTATGCCGGTGTGCCGGGGATGATCCTCATAGGATGGATCTCATCAAAGGTTTTCAAGGGTCGCTGCGCACCCGCAAATGTTATCTACATGGTACTCGTGCTGCTTAGCGTACTGCTCTACTGGAAGGCAGTCCCGGTGGCATCATTCCTTGTCAACACCCTCGGTACTGATCCGGATGCCACAAGGGTAACCGTGGTTTACTCAGCACTTATAGCCATCGGCTTCTTCATCTACGGTCCCGTTGCGCTGATAGGCGTACAGGCGGTGAACCTGGTTCCCAAGAACGCCGCCGGCACTGCAGCCGGATTTGTGGGACTGTTCGGTTACCTTCTCGGCGACGCCCTTCTTTCAAAGGTACTTATCGGGGCCGTAGCAGACAATGTAAATCTCGGATGGGGAGCAACATTCTGGATCTTCATTGCTGCCAGCATCCTGGCTGCAATCTTCTCGGCAACAACATGGAAAAAGGAAAAGGAGACCTACGTGGCGAACACAAAATCATGAACATGAAGCAACTTAAACTGACATTCCTGTTTGCAGCTTTCTGCCTTACACTTACACTGGGCGGACAGACCTACAGGCACATTTCCGGTTGGTCACAGGAGATCAATGACAGGATAGAAGACTACCTGAATTCAACCCTCACCATGAACGTACGGAAAGTGGCCGTATTTGACAGTGACGGCACCACCTTCGGACAGGTTCCGCACTACCTCGCTGACGAGGCGCTTTACCGCTATGCTGATGTGGTTCTGAAGGAGAGGAAGGACAAGGAAGCCAGGGAGAAGCTGAAGATCCTTGACCGCATGGTAAAGGACGGAAACAACGTTGGCAAGCCATACGTGGAGGACAGGGTTCACTTCCTTGCCGGCCTCAGTCCCGAAGAGATTGAGATGATAGGCTATGAATGCTACAGGGAGTCATACCGAAACAAGACCTACCCCGAGATGAAGCAACTGGTGGCCAACCTGAAGGAATATGGTTTTGAGGTCTACATACTGACGGCATCACCAGAATTTCTGTATCAGAAATTTGTTGCTGAGGAGTACGGCATACCTGTTACAAACGTTCTTGGCGCCAAATGCGTGGTAAAGAACGGGATAACCACCGGAGAGATCATCCCTCCCATCCCGCAGGATGACGGCAAGGCACACACCATAGAGACATTCATCAAGACCAGGCCCCTGATAGTGGGAGGCAACAGCCGCGGTGACATGGATATGCTCAATGAGTCAGCAGGACTGAAGATAGTTGTCAATCCTGATGACGTAACTGTGCGCGGACCGGAAGACGGTCCGATGAGCGGCCTTACTGTAAAATCGTACTGGGAGAAGGAAGGTGCCATAATTGTCCGGTGCAATGATGTCAGGGACCCGAATGTCAGGTTCCATACCGAAGAATGGAAGATAAGAGCAAACAGAGCAAACCCCAAATGATAATAAACAATGAGAAGCAGAATAATTATTACAATGGCTCTGGCCGCAGCCATGCTGTCGGGGTGCACCGGGAAGAATTCACCCGCCGCAGGCGGAGTGCAGGATTATATGCCTGAGCATACCGTCATAGCACACCGGGGAACAATCTACTGGGCTCCCGAGCTGACCGAGGCAGCCTTTCGCTGGGGGCGCAATACCGGCGCCGATTACCTGGAGCTTGACGTGCACAGGTCAAAGGACAGTGTATTGATCATCATGCATGACAAGACGTTCAGGCGCACCACCGATGTGGCTGAAAAGTTTCCCGGCAGGGAAGGTGATCCGCTGAGCAGCTTTACATATGAAGAGATAATGCAGCTTGATGCCGGAAGTGCATTCAATATTAAAAACCCCGGCCAGGCACGTCAGAGCTTCGTCGGCCAGAATGTGCTTGTCCTGGAAGATGTGTTCCGGATCGCCGAAGGGAAACGTATAAGGAGGAATGCCGACGGCACCAGGGTATTCACCCGGAACGAAGCAGGAGTTTATCAGTTTGAATACGAGGATGACCCTGCAGACAACGGCCACAGACCCGGGGTTTATATCGAGTTCAAGATACCCGTGGAATACCCGCTTATTGAAGAACAGGTATATGATGAGCTCACCCGTATCGGATGGAACCCGCTGGAGGGTGAGATTCCGGCAGCTGACGAACCTTTCATTAAGGACGGGAAGGTCAATGTCGGCAAAACCAGGGGAAAGATACTGGTCCAGTCTTTCTCGCAACCCGGAATGATGAACCTCAAAAGGGTATTCCGTGAACAGGTTCCTTCCAGCTATCTCGTCAGCAATCCCAAGACAAACCTCTTTGCGCAGGAGCAGGTAACTGACAGCATAGTGGCC
The DNA here is from genome assembly GCA_006227095.1 of Bacteroidota bacterium. Taxonomy (GTDB): domain Bacteria; phylum Bacteroidota; class Bacteroidia; order Bacteroidales; family VadinHA17; genus SR-FBR-E99. The sequence continues at coordinate 2,334 of SBFZ01000202.1, forward strand.
TTCGCCCGTGAATGCGGTGCTCAGTTCATAGGTACCAACCTGGGAGAAGAGAATGACGGTCTGACTCCTGCTTTTGCAGAGAAGATACATGCAGCAGGACTGAAAGCCAATATCTACTCAATCAATACAGTGGAGCAGATGGAGAAATATTTCGGTGAGGGAGAAGGAAAGAAAGCTACTCCCCTTGCTGACGGGATGATAACCAACCGGACAGACCTCACCATCGACTTCTACCATTCGCGCAAGGTTCGTGCTTCCGGCACGGTAGAGAGCCCGCAGGAAACACTTGCCGCACTGGGTTATAACCAATAACAGGACTTAGTTCATGCCAGAGATAAAAAAACTCATACTGCTTCTGCTGATTGCGGCTGTGGCTGCATGCACGGGCTGCAAGGAAGATCCTCTGCCGCCCGTTGATGAAGGACTAAAGATTACAGGTATATCAATTCCGGCCAGCCTGAATGTGCCTGTCGGAGGAGAGGTGATACTTACCGGAAGCGGGTTTGCCCTGAATGACCAGATTGTATTCGTGCTCACCACTGACGCCGGGAAGGTCTATACTGCTGTACTGACATCAGTGACGGGGCAGAGCGGGACCTTCCTCCTTCCTGCAGGTATCACTACTGGCACCTACAGGCTTACGGTCAAAAGAGGCACTGACAGCATGGTGCTGGGAACAGTGACGATCAATGTAGTTGCAAACACCACTATCCCTGACAAACCGGGAATGACTTTGAAAGGGGTGGTTTACTCTGACGGCGAAGGCGTTCCGGGAGTGGTTGTCTCTGACGGGGTGGAAGTAACGGTAACTGACAGCCAGGGAGTCTATTATCTTCCATCGTCCAAGCAATATGGCTTTGTATTCATCTCCCTTCCGGGCAATTATGAGATTGCCGCCAGTGACAATATCCCTCAGTTCTTCAAAAGGCTGGCAGGAGGCTCAACAGTTGAGCAGCATGACTTCTCTCTGGTGCAGACAGACAACACAAATCATGTGGTGCTTGCCATGGCCGACTGGCACCTGGCAAACCGCAATGATGATCTCACCCAGTTCAGCAATGGTTTTCTCCCTGATGTAAATGCAACGATAAGCTCCTACACCTCAGCCGGGAAGAAGGTTTACGGTGTGCCGCTGGGTGACATGACATGGGATGCCTACTGGTATGAGAACAACTTCCGCCTTGACAAGTACCTGGTGGAAATGAAGAAGATCAACTGCCAGATGTTCAATATCATGGGGAATCATGACAATGACCCGTACGTGCAGGGAGACATACCTGCCGAGAAGCCTTTCAGGGATCTCATCGGCCCCACATATTACTCATTCAACCTCGGGCAGGTACACTACGTGGTTCTTGACAACATTCAGTACATAAACACCGGAGGAGCCCAGGGTGTGGTTGGCGACAGGAACTACAATGATTATGTTGTCTCATCCCAGACAGGCTGGCTTGCAAAAGACCTGGCAGCTATAACGGACAAGAGCACACCGCTGGTCATATTCATCCATGCCCAGCTGTTCGGGAATCCGACCCTTGATGCCGGAGGGCAGCAGGTAAGCAACATTGTCCTGAATAACGGCAGCACCCTTGTGTCACTTGTTCAGGACTTTGACGAGGTTCATTTTGTCAGTGGCCACACCCATATCAACTTTACCGTTGAATCAGGCAATGTCATTGAGCACAATACTGCTGCTGTCAGCGCCACCTGGTGGTGGACCGGCAAGACAGGGTATGCGAACAACCATATATGCAAGGATGGTAGTCCGGGCGGCTACGGTGTCTGGGAGATAAACGGGAAGGATCTGAAGTGGCACTTCAAGAGTTGCGGCAAGCCGGCTTCATACCAGTTCAGGAGCTATGACCTGAATGAGGTTGTAATTACAGCGGCAGAATTTGCGCCCAACTCAACCGATGCTGCCCTGGCTGAGTATGCAGGCTCCTATGCCACTCCCAATGCAGTGAATGACGTGCTGATCAATGTATGGGGCTATGATCCGGCATGGTCAATCGAGGTCACTGAAGGGGGCACTCCACTGACGGTGGAGAGGGTCTCAGTCAAAGACCCCCTGCATATAATCTCATATGAAGCAAAGAGACTCAATGTGGGCGCCATACCTACCAGCTCCTTCGTGACAGGCAACACTGCCCACATGTTCAGGGTAAGGGCCTCGTCAGCATCATCAACCCTCGAAATAAAGGTCACGGACCGGTTCGGAAGGGTCTATACCGAAACCATGACACGGCCAAAGGATTTTACCTGGTCAATGCAATAAACTATATATAAAACAATTTTTAAAACCTCTAATCTATGAAACTCAAACCAGATCTTAAGATTATTCTTGCCACAATCCTGATGGCGCTGGCAATGCTGCCGGTGATGGCTCAGGAGAGGCAGGTGACAGGAACGGTGTTTGAGCCTGACGGTGTCACCCCGATACTGGGTGCAACCGTGGTGCTCAAGGGCACAGCCACAGGCACAAGCACTGATGCCAGGGGCGCATACTCCATAAGAGTGAGCGGAGCCAATCCTGTACTGGAGTTCCAGTTCCTGGGATACATAAAGCAGGAGATCCCGGTAGGTAACCAGAGCGTGATCAATGTAACACTCCAGGAAGAGGCCATTGAGGTATCAGCCGTTGTTGTAACCGCTCTCGGTCTGACACGTGAGGAGAAATCACTCGGTTATGCGGTGACCAAGGTCAATAATGAAGAACTTACGCAGGTAGTCAACTCCAACTGGCTTAGTGGCATGTCCGGCAAGGTTGCCGGCCTGTCAGCAGTGGGAGCAAGCACCGGCCCCATAAGCTCGATGCGCGTAACCCTGCGCGGTGACCAGTCACTGAACTACGGAGCTAACGAGGCACTGTTCATCGTTGACGGTGTACCGGTGCGTTCAGGCACAACAGCCACTTCCTCAAGCAGCCCCTATACCAACTCGGGCTCAGACTTCCCCGTTGACTTCGGAAACGGCGCAAGTGACATCAACCCCGAAGACATCGAATCAGTGTCGGTGCTCAAGGGCCCGGCCGCTACCGCACTGTATGGTTCACGGGCGGCAAACGGCGCAATTGTAATTACAACCAAATCCGGTCGCAAGGATAAAGGTATCGGTGTTACCGTCAATTCCTCGGTGGTGGTTGAGAGACCTGGTTACTGGCCCGATTTCCAGACACAGTTTGGCTCAGGCTCAGACATGGGACTGAATGAATACAACTTCTGGACACTCGATCCGAGCCTCGTAGGCACAACCGACTATCCCCCGAGAAATATCTCGCGGTATGCATGGGGTGAAGAGTTCAGTGAGGACAAGCTCCGCTACCAGTATGAAGGAAAGAACTGGGAGACGGGTGAAATTGTCAAAACTCCGTTCGTTTACAAGGATGACTGGTTTACCGGCATCTTCCAGGACGGCGTAACATATAACAACTCTGTGGCTATCAGCGGCAGCAACGGCGAAGGCCAGAACGTCCGCTTCTCTGCCACAGACACAAGGAATAAATGGATCCTTCCCAATACCGGTTATGCCAAGCAGGCATATTCATTCTCATTTGAGACCCCGGTGAACAAATTCATTGAGTTCAATACAAAGGTGAATTACTACCGCACTGACAGTGACAACATGCCTATGGCCGGCTATCACCAGACCACGGTAATGTACAACCTGATGTGGGGATACAACTCCAATTCGATGGCTGACTGGAGGAATGAGTACTTTGAGGGGAGGTTCAATGCCATCAACCGGAATGCAACCATCTCGGAGGGAGGAAACAGCCTCGTCTTTGCCGGGACAGGATCATACAACCCCTACAGGGTACTCTATGAGGAGCTCAACTCAACCGACAAGGACAGGGTCTTCGGGAACTTTGGATTCACATTCCACCTGATGGAGGGGCTGACACT